>CAUZBV010000094.1:0-9448 GCA_963578115.1 Myxococcales bacterium | reverse complement strand
ATTGGCCCGAACACCGTACACATTTTGAAGATCGGCCTTGCGAAGATCGGCCCCGCTCAAGTTGATTCCCGTGATGTCAGCGGAATCAAAACAGGCCCCGGATAAATTGGCATTGGTACAATTGGCGGACCGAAGGGATGCGTTGGACAGGTTGGCCTTGGCGAGATCGGCGCCCGTGAGATCCACGGCGACAAGTCGGATCCCTGCCATGGATTGTTCTGTGAAGAGGGCACCGTTGAGGCTGCATTCAACCATGGATGCCTCGTGAAGCGACTCGGCCTTCCGGAAGTCGGCCCCGTCCAGTTTGCAGCCACTAAACACGGCTTCGCTCAACGAGGCTTCCTGGAAAGAACAGTGTGTCATGGTGCATGTCCGGAAGAGGGCTTTGTTGAGCGCCGCGTTCTGAAACGACGCGTCCGAGAGGTCCACATGGAAGAAACGCGTCGCATAGAGAGAAGCGTTCTTCCAGTGCGACTGGCCCATAGTCAGGTTTTCAAGAAGATAACCGCTGAGCCGAATTCCCTGGAGTCGTGCCTTCGTGAAGTTCCGAAACCCTTGTGAGAGGGCGCTGATGAACGCAATTCGATTCATAGGAACCTGTTCCCTTGTCTCCTATTCGAAGGCAGCCAGCCCTGTGATGTGTTGGCCAAGGATCAGAGTGTGAATATCGTGCGTCCCCTCGTAGGTGTACACCGACTCCAAATTCGCCATGTGGCGGGCGCATTGGTAGTCGTCCATGATGCCGTTCGCGCCCAAAATATCGCGGGTCGTGCGTGCGGCGTCGAGAGCCAGTTTGACACAGTCACGTTTGCCCAGACTGATCTGCCAGGGTTTGAGTTGGCCGGCTTCTTTGAGGCTACCGAGCCGGGCCATGAGCAGTTGACCGTACGTGATCTGGGACATCATATGGACCAACTTTTGTTGGACCAACTGATAGCCTGCGATCGGGCGGGAGAATTGCACACGCCCTTTGGCGTACGACAGCGCTTCGTCGTAACAAGCCATGGCGGCTCCCAAAGCACCCCATCCCACGCTGTACCGGGCCTGCGACAGGCAAACGAGCGGCCCTTTCAGCCCCTTGGCTTTTGCCAGTCGGTTGTCGGCTGGAATTTCCACGTTGTCGAAGGTCAACTCGCTGGTGACGGATGCGCGCAGCGACAGTTTTCCTTCCATGTCGGTGACCGTGACGCCAGGGCGATCGGTTTCCACCAAGAACCCCGCGATCCCCTCGTCGGTCTTGGCCCAAACGATGGCGATTTGCGAGACGCCGCCGTTGGTGATCCACCGTTTTGTCCCATCGATGATGTACCCATTGCCGGTCGCTGTGGCGCTGGTCCGCATGCCGCCCGGGTTGCTGCCAAAATCGGGCTCGGTCAGGCAAAAACAGCCGATGACATCCCCAGTCGCCATACGCGGGAGCCATTGTTCTTTTTGTTCATCGCTGCCGTGGGCGTAGATGGCGTGCATGCACAGGGAGCTCTGTACCGACACAAAGGAGCGGAGGCCCGAATCTCCCCGTTCCAATTCGCGCATCATGAGGCCATACGTGATGGGACCCACACCGGCGCATCCATATCCCTCCAAACCGGCACCGAGCAAGCCCAAGGCCGCGATCTTGGGAACCAATTCGGTTGGAAAGCGTCCGGCGCTGTAATTGGCGCCGATAACGGGCATGACTTCCGTGTCCACAAATCGTCGGACCTGGTCCCGAACCAAACGTTGCTCGTCGGTCAAATCATCGTCTAGATTAAGAAAATCCAATGCTTCGAATCGCATGGCCGCGCAGTGTAGCATGTTTGAGTTCTTTGGGTGGGTTGATTACTCTTTAGCCCATGGGTTTGGGGAAATATGGCTGCTTTACAACGGTTTTCGGAGCACTTCTTTTGTGGGGTGCATGCAGTTCTGACAAGCCTGTAGACCCCCCTCCACCGGACGATGTCCCCCTAGAGACAGACACAGCCAATGTCTGTACAAACGATCAAACGGAAGCGGGGTGGCATGTGTTGACCACCTGCCGAATCGAGGGGCAGCTGCTGAGCGTGTGGGGTACCGGACCTGAGGACGTGTGGACCGTGGGAGCGGGTGGGCAAGTCCTTCATTTCGATGGGTGCGAATGGAGCACCTTGGATTCAGGGACCACCGCGGATCTGTGGTGGGTGTTTGGGTTTAAAGACGGGCCCACGTTTATGATGGGCTCGGAGGGTACTGCACTTCAGTACACGCCCGACAGTGGTTTTGTGGCCATGGACACAGGCGTGGACGTGACCCTCTTTGGCGTATGGGGACCCAGCCCTGACCGGCTGTGGAGCATTGGGTTCGCACCGGACAACTCGGAGCCCAGCGTAATTTTGCAGTATGACGGATCCGCATGGTCGCCTGTCACGGGGTTGCCCGAGTCCATCACAGACACCAGCCATTTCTTCAAAGTGTGGGGTACGAGCGCGGACGACGTGTGGGTCGTGGGGCGCGACGACATCATCTTGCATTGGGATGGTCAGTCTTGGAGCGAAGACAAGAGTGGGTTGGACGAAGATTGGGTCACCGTCACGGGGCGCGTCAAGGAAAGCGGCACTCCGGACATCATCATTGTCGGGGGCCGCAACCAGGGTACGATTCTGCAAAAGACCAGCTCGGGGTGGAAGTCTGTGGGGCCCGAGGGATACCCCCCTTTGCAGGGCGTCTGTGTTCAACCCGACGGGACAGCGATAGCCACCGGGGTGGGTGCGACCATTTTGCAACGCACGCCCGGTTTGCTCTGGAACGAGGCCCTCGATGCGCCCTTTGATGTGGTGGACCCGGTCCATCCACCGGTGCCCGGCTGCAAGATGCCCACCCCCGATTATCACGCTTGCTTTGCTGACGGCGAAGGGGCCTTTTTCTTGGTGGGTGGAAACTTCTTCGGGGCGTTGACCGAAGGCGCCATTCTGCACAAGGGTCCCCCCATTTCTACCCAAGGGTTGTAATCACCCGGTTCCATTCCGGTTCTCATTGCGGCAAGGGCGACCCGGGTGGTATGGTCCAGCCTCAATTCGCACTGGAGGGACCGGATGAGGTGTATTGCAGGACTACTGGCAGCAATCCTTTGCTGTCCTATGGTGTCAGTGGCTGAGGAGTCGGTGGGGCTGGCTCAGACGCTCAAGGCACGGGACGCGGCCTGTTCGGGCGTTTTTTGCATTACGGGCTTTTACAAGCACCGGTATCGTACGTTGACCGACTTCGATCTGGAGGCCAGTCACGCTGCGGATCCGGCCGACAGCCACGGCGTGTTGGGCCAAGGCCGACAGCAGCTGCGAATTCGGGCGCGGATCAATCCATTCGAGAACTTCTCCATCATCGCGGAAGCCGACTTGCTCAGTGGTCGCCTCTATGGGGACATGTCCACTTCGGGCAGTGATTTTCTCATGGATCCCGACGAAGCCCTGGATTTTGGCGATCCCAGAGACCTGGTCCAATTGCGGCAAGCGTATCTGCACTGGATGACGCCAGCGGGCTTGCTGCGGGTGGGGCAACAGACCTCTCACTTCGGATTGGGGATCCTGGCCAACGGCGGCAATGACGAAGCACACGATGTGTTCGATGATCCGCGTTTGGGCGATGTTGTGGAGCGGGCTGTGTTCATCACCAAGCCCTTGAAGCCCTTTGTGGATGGAGCCTTTGGAGACAATTTGCTGCTGATCGGTGGGTTCGACGTGGTGTACCGCGATGACAACGCCAATCTGCTCGATGGGGACCTGGGCATGCAAGGGGTGGTGTCGCTCGTGTACAAGACCGAGCCCTTCACTGCCGGCGTGTACATGGCCATCCGCGATCAGGAAGACGAAGACGGCGACACGCTCTCTGCGCAGGCCTACGACCTGTTTCTGCGGTGGCAGCATGATTTCGACGACATCAACGCCCGCCTTGTCCTGTCCGCCGAAGCGGTGATGGTCCGTGGCGAGAGCACGAGAGCGCTCTATGAACAGGCGCCGGATGGCGTGGACATTCAGGGTGTCGGTGCGGTGTTTCAAGGGTCATTCGAGCTTCGGGACTGGGGCCTAGAGAGCCGTTTGGAAGTGGGTTTTGCGAGCGGAGACAACAATCGGAATGACGACTTGGTCCGGTCCTTCTCCTTTGATCCGGACTACCACGTGGGCATGATCCTGTTTCAGGAAGTCATGGGACGGATTACCACAAACACCGTGTCGACCCTCAGCGATCCATCGCGCATGGGGCAGCCGCCCAAAGGCGTGGAGATGGTTGCGACCGATGGCGCCATCACCAACGCCATATACGTCAATCCGGTTCTTCGCTGGAAGAGCAACTTTGGATTGGGCATCGATGCGGGCATGCTCTGGGCCCAAAGCGTAGCGGACGTCATCGATCCGTGGGCGAGCGCCCAATTTGGAGGCTACAACGCCAACCATTTGGGGTCCACCAGCGGCTCTCATGATCTCGGCATTGAGGTGAACGCGGGCTTGCACTACACCCACTCCGTCCAGGACGCTGTGGCGTTTACGGCGGGGGTCCAGTACGGCATGTTCTTGCCCGGCAAAGCATTTGAGGGACCGAGTGGCCAAAAGTCGCTGGGTACCGTGTCCAAACTCCGAGCCACCTTTGACATCGCGTGGTAAACCTCATGATGAAGACAACAAACTGGATTTCTTTCGTGATGGTGTTGTGGATGGTCGCTTGCGCTGGGGCCGGTCCCGAATCAACCCTATTGGGCGCTCCCGGCGATGGCACCGGTCCCGTGGTGGTCTTTGATCTCATGGGAGAACCGCTTCCTGAGATCCCACTGCCCAACAACGTGGCCACCCGCGTGGACGCGAACTCTCCCACGGGACGTTTCCTGAACATCAGCAAGATCGCCCCCACCTTCTTGGAGTCCGATCTGCGCGACAAAGCCGATCGCTTGGATGGGTTTGGTGCCTACATGCCCATCACCCTCTCGTTTACCAAACCACTCGATCTGCAGAATATCGTGGCGCGGCATCGTGACAACGATTCCATGGATGACGATACGATCTATCTCATCGACATCGACCCGAGCTCGGACGAGCAGGGCAAACTGTGGCCGTTGGACATTGGCTCAGGCAACTTCCCCATTATTCTGGAGACCCGCGACAAGTACTTCGAGAACGACGAGCGGATCGCGTGCTCGAATCTGATGTTGGAAACCACCCATGAGGATGTGAATGGCAACGGGACGTTGGACAAGGGGGAAGACACGGATTGGGATGACCAATTGGACAGTCCCAATTATCTGGATCCGGACGCACCGCCCGAGAGCTTCTTGCCCCCGGGTTTTGCGTTGGATGAGTCGCTGTGTCCCGACAAAGGCGGCGGCGATCAGATCCTGGGTTCGGAGCTGATCGCCTACGACAACTTGGCCACATTTTGGGAAGCAGAGAGCAACACCCTCATTATGCGTCCCGTGCTGCCGCTGCGTCCGGGGACCTTGTACGCTGTGGTGCTGACCCAGCGGCTGGTGGGGCGCGACGGAGCGCCCGTACGTTCTCCATGGCCCGCCAAACACCACGCTACCCAGGCAGCGGATTTAAATGTCTTGCCCGAGTTGATTGAAGCCCACGGGATGGGCCCAAAGGATGTGGCTTTCGCGTGGAGTTTCACCACCGGAACGCACACCCGCGAGCTGGAGTGGATTCGAGCCGGTCTGTACGGCCATGGCAAAATGAGCTATCTCAAGGGTGACTATCCCACCACGAACTTTATGCTGGATGAAGTCTCGACAAGGGAACAAACGTATTACGCACTGGGCGATGACTTCTTGAACGCGCTCCAAGTCTTGGTGCTCGAAGTAGCCGACAGCGCACCCGCACAAGCCGCCATATTGGGAGACGCCGAGACGGTGGGCGGCGTGGCGGCGGGGTCGTTTATCTCCCCCAACTTCTTGGTGGATCGCGACGGCATCGCAGCGCCGGGGTATCCCGCCGATGACGATGAGATCTTCGAGATCGATCCGGTGACCGGTCAGGCCGTGGTCGGCGAGACCGAGGTGACTTGGTGGTGCCTCTTTCCCAAACGAACCGAGGCCCACGGTGACAAGCCCTTCCAACTGTCCATTTTAGGCCATGGGTACACGTCGTCTCGCGTGGAGGCCCTCGCGTTTGCCGGCCGAATGACGCGCTTCGGCATGGCCCTGTGCGCGCTGGATGCGTATGGCCATGGCTTTGATAGCGATCCCGACATTCAAACGTTGATCAAAGCGGTCTTCGCCAGCACCCCATTGAAACCCTTTGGGGACGCGCTCTTGCGCGGTCGTTCTCGGGATTTGGACAACGACGGCGTGCCCGATTCAGGCGGGGATTTCTGGACGGCTGACATTTTTCATACCCGAGACATCGTGCGGCAAACCGTTGTGGATCACATGCAATTTGTCCGGATGCTTCGCTCCTTTGATGGCACCCAGACGTGGCCCTATGACACCGACGGCGACGGCAAAGACGATCTTGCCGGGGATTTCGACGGTGACGGCATCGTGGATATTGGCGGCGATGGGGAGCGTTACTCGATCTTGGGTGGATCGCTGGGCGGCATCATCTCGGCCCTCTTTGCGGGCATTGAGCCGGCCATCGTGACCGCTGCGCCCGTCGCAGGCGGTGCCGGCCTGATGGATATTGGCGTGCGCAGTCGACAGGGCGGTGTTCCCGAGGCGGTCTTCTTGCCCTTGCTTGGCCCCTTCATCTTGGGCAATCCGGTAACGGAGGGCGATGGGGTGCGCCTACTTTTTATGGTGAACAAAATCAACAAGTCGGGAAAATATACCTTTGCTGTGCTGGAGGATGCCGTCCCGGGCGACCGGGTGGAGGTGTTGAATCTCGACAGCGGTGAATTGGCCCATGCCGTGGTGCCGGATGACCGAAAATTCCGAATCGCCATTCCTGCCGATGCGCTCACTGCAACGGAGCGTCGGCCGATTCTTGGCTTGGATGAGGAGGGGGCCGTACCGCCTATGGCTCCGGACTCCACACTCGACTTGGGCGACCCGTTGGAGATCCGCCTGCTGGCTTCCGACGGCACGGAAAAATCACGGATAACTACCTTTGAACGCGACGTGGAATATTACGGGACACTCTATCCCGAAGGCGCTCCATTGGTGGCCATCGCCAAAGGGTTGGGGTTGAAGCGAAACTCATCGGATATGCGCCGGATGATGGGCATCAGCCAGATGCTCCTGGAGCCGGGTGATCCGGTCACCTATGCGCGCTATTACAATGACCCTTTGGACTTCTCCTACGACTCGGGTGTGGTCCCCGGCGCCAATGTATTGAACATTCCGACCGCCGGCGACATGAATGTGCCCGTGAACACCGGCATCGCTATCTCCCGTGCGGCGGGAATGATCGAGCTGCATGAAGCCAATCCGGCCTATGTGGGTACGGCCCTGGAAGGCATGAGCGAGAATCGAGCGCTGATCGAAAGTTATTCGATCGAAGCCATTGAATGTTTGCCTCGCTGGCGGACGGCCGACGGTGGCTCCGTTCTCTTTGACATCGATGATCTGGATTTTGGATTGGATCCCTTTGGGGAGCCGGGCATGGAGAAGAACTTTGGCGGCGCGCCGCCGCTTCGAATCATGAAACCATCCAAAGTATCCGGTGGCGGTTTTCAGGCCATGCGGATGCCCTTGGTCAAGGCCGACGGAACCCACGGTTTTGGAACGCCGGAGCCGGATCTTGCGTTTGACATCCACAACTACATGCTCAACACCGTGGGCCTATACTTCTGGACGAAGGGCCACAATCTTGGCGACGATCCCTGTCTTGAGGACAGTTCGTGCACGCTCGAAGAGAATGGCTTTGTGCTGCCCTTCGAACAATCCGACTGGGAAGCCAAGGACTGGAACAAACCCGACGTGGAGCCGGATCCGGATCCCAACGTGGATCCGGGCACAGAGGGCGGATCGTCGGATGACGAGACTCCGAGCGGGTAGGGCGTATGGCGCTGATCGCCATTGATGAGGCGCACTCACTGGTTCTGGAGGATCTGACTGCTCTGGAGGCGGAGAGGGTGTCCGTTGCGGAAGCCGCAGGCCGTGTGCTGTCCACGGCCATCTCTTGTGATCGTCCCCTGCCCCCCTTCGATCGCGCCATGATGGATGGCTTCGCGCTTCGTAGCCAAGATATCCAGTCCACCCCGGTGACCCTTCGTGTGGTCGCTGAGGTCATGGCGGGGGCCAGCTACGACGGGGAGGTGGCCCCCGGCGAAGCGGTACGAATCATGACCGGTGCTCCGGTACCGGCCGGCGCGGACGCGGTCCAAATGCTCGAGAACACGCGTTGTGATTCGCCGGATACGGTGACTGTGTTGGCGTCGGTTCCAGAGGGTCGTCACGTGGCACGGCAGGGATCGGAGTGGGAGGCCGGCCAGGTCGTTCTGAACGCGGGCATGGTATTGACGCCCTCACGGTTGGGTGTCTGTGCCATGGTCGGACAGCGTGATGTGCTGGTTCACCGCGCGCCGCGAGTGGCCATTTTATCGACGGGCGACGAATTGGTGGAGATTGGGGATTCGCCCGGGCCGTATCAGATCCGTGAATCCAATCGCACAAGTGTCGGGCAACTGGTGCAGTCCGCCGGTGGCGAGGTTGTGCACACGGCCATTGTCCCCGACGACGAGGGCGTTACCCGAGACGCCATCCGAAACGCGTTGGCTCAAGCGGACGTGCTTTTGATGAGCGGAGGCATCAGCAAAGGCGATCGGGACCTCGTTGCCTCTTGCTTGCAAAAAGAGGGTGTTGAGACGGTGTTTCATGGGGTCTGCATCAAACCGGGAAAACCGCTCTTCTTTGGTCGCACTGGCGAGAAGCTTGTCTTCGGATTGCCCGGTAATCCGGTGTCCAGTTATGTGACGGCGCGTCTCTTTGTGTTGCCGGCCATTCGCCGGCTCTTGGGCTGGGCGCAGGGTTTGGAGCCGGTGGTGACCATGTCGCTTCAATCTCCCGTGGCCGCTACAGGAAATCGGCCATGGCTGAAACCTGCGACGGTTGCATGGGGAAAAGGGGTGAGGGTCCGCGACACGGCAGGCAGCGCTGATCTCAGCGGATTTGCCCAAGGCAATGCGATGGTCTGGCTCCCAGCCAACAGCGGACCGTTTTCCGTGGGTGATCCGGTGCAAGTTTTTGTGGGTGCGATGAGCCCGTAGACACGTTGTGTCGGTTTGGTTTGGAAGACTCAGGCCCCGTTGATTGTTGGTTGGATGCGGTCACCCTGGACTGAAAACGTCCAATCGACTATAATTGCGAGACGAATTCTGGATACTTCCAGAGCACAAGCAACCGTTTCACCCGGTCCATTTTGAAGGTAGGAGAGCCTCCATGGAAGCGCTATTGTCGCCGCATCGGCATCGGTCCCAATATTTTGGTGTGTATCCCGCGATCGTCACGGACATCTTTGACCCAGAATATCGATACCGAGTGAAGGTCAAGTTCCCCTGGATGATGGAACAA
>CAUZBV010000093.1:0-9728 GCA_963578115.1 Myxococcales bacterium | reverse complement strand
GCCCCGGCTGTTGAATGGCCTGTCCGTCCAAGTGAACGACCGCGAACGCCATCGATTCTCAGACACTTGCCTTCAACCCAAGACCGGTTTGGTTCTGTTCGCAGGTGGACACCCGGTATCGTCAGAGAACAACGATACCCTTGTGATGACCGCCGACAAGACGCTGCGCCTGCCCAATTATGGTGGTGGAATCAGCCTGGTCATGGGCTCAACTTTGGTCGATCGAATGACCTATGGAAGCGAAGCCGACAGCGAGCAATCGCTCACCCGCTCACCCGATGGGTACGGCCCGTTTGTTCCCCATACAGAGGCCCACGAGGGATTGCGATTCTCTCCGGGAACCTGCGCCAACGGTGAACCTTTTGGTTCCGGCTGTCTTGTCGGACACGAGGAGAGAAAGGATTAGCGAAGGGCTGAAATTGGCGTAGAGCGTAAGTGAAGCTTGCGGTCAAAATATGTGCGGGGAACCACCCGGCCGCTGGCCACAGATTCATCGCCCTGCGGAAAAGAATAGACTGCATAGGGATTCACCATCGCGACGATCTCCAGGAATCCACGCTCACCCGAAAACTGGTCGGCCAATATGGGCTTACCAGGAACCCGGCGGAGCGCTTGGAGTAGATGCCCGCGGGTTGGATACGTCTTTGTACGCACACCATCGGAGGTGACACGCACACGGTCGCCTTTGAGAACCACCAACTGCAACCGATGGTATTGTCTCACTCGGATGCGATTGGCGGAGTCACGCAGTCGAACCTCAATGATGATGTGGTTGTCTTGATTCTTCTCCAAAACCGACCACAGCTGGGGATCGAACATGCTGCTCAGATCATATTCATACTGGAGGTGCTTTCCTTCAACCCGCAGAGTCACAGCAGAGAGTGGTGCTTTTTGCGCGAAAGCGGTGCTGGCAAGAAAGCCAATCATTGCTACGAGAACGGCCAAACGATGCATTATATTCTCCCTCCAAATGTACGTTCCGGTACCCGTCACACGTCCACGTCGGAACGGGCAGCCACGCTTCATCATTTTCAAGGAGCGTGCCAGAAAGAAGATCAGGGCACTGCGGTCCATTCAGACGCAGATCAGGTTCAAGAATGACACGGGGGTGTGGCGTAATCGCCTCAGGGATGACGCACGAACGCCTCAGATCAATAGAACGTGTGCGAGGATTCGATTATTCCGCGACTGGCGTGAACACAGAACGTCATGTTGGAAGGAAATTAACGCAAACAGCCCAGTCCCAAGTGTGCACTTGAAACAGGGCTGTACGAAAAACGATTACTTGTCTTTGTCGTCGTCTGCAGCCTCGTCGGTCGCAGCGTCCGCGCTCACTTCTTCCGCAGCCTCGTCGGTCGCAGCGTCCGCGCTCACTTCTTCCGCAGCCTCGTCGGTCGCAGCGTCCGCGCTCACTTCTTCCGCAACCTCGTCGGTCGCAGCGTCCGCGCTCACTTCTTCCGCAACCTCGTCGGTCGCAGCGTTGTCTTCCAATTCGACGGCGGCAACCTTCGCGGCGGCCGTGGCTTCAGCAGCAGCTGCAGCAGCCTCCGCCGCTTCTTCTGCGTCAATAGCGACATCCTCGTCGTCATCGTCGAAGTCTGCATTTAAAGCCGGCACCTCAATGAACTCTGGCGAAGCGGGCAACTTCGTGACATCCAGTTTTTCAGCAATCAACTCGCCGAGGTTTGTTGAAGAACCACTAGACTGGTCCTTCATAAACTCCGAGTATTCCTCGCTCTGCTCAAACTCGAGTAGACGCTTGATGGACAAGCCTATTTTCCGCTCTTCGGGAATCAGGCTAATCACTTTCGAACGAACTTTTTCACCTTCGCTAAGGTGACTGCTGACGTTCTCCACTTTCTCCATGCTAATCTCGGAGATGTGGATGAGGCCCTCAATGTCGGCCTGCAACTCTACGATTGCGCCAAAGTCCAGAATCTTGGTCACGACTCCTTCAAGAACACGACCGATTGGATACTGACTCTCAATGTTGTCCCACGGATCCGGTGTGAGTTGTTTCACACCCAGACTGAAACGCTCTTTGTCCGCGTCGATATTCAAGACAACAGCCTCGATCTCCAACCCTTTCTCGTAGACGTCTCGTGGGTCCTTGATCTTGCCTGACCAGGACAAGTCCGACACGTGGACGAGACCATCAATGCCCTCTTCGATGCCTACAAAGACACCGAAGTTGGTCACATTACGGACGCGCGCCCGAATGTGTGAACCAACTGGATATCGCTCGGAAAGCAGCGTCCAAGGATTCACCTCAATCTGCTTCATGCCAAGGCTAATGCGCTTGTTCTCTACATCGATGTCGAGGATCAGGGCTTCGAGATCGTCGCCAATGCTGACCAATTTGGACGGGTGCTTGACCCGTTTTGTCCAACTCATCTCACTGACGTGGACCAACCCTTCAACACCCTCTTCAAGTTCGATGAAGGCGCCATATTCCGTTAGGCTGACCACACGACCCTGGACACGCTGATTGATTTGATAGCTCTGCTCAACGCGTTGCCACGGATCTTCGGTTCCCTGCTTCAAGCCAAGGGAAACCCGTTCGGAATCCGAATCGAATTTCAACACCTTAACCTTCACTTCGTCGCCGACGTAGAACATCTCGCTCGGGTGGTTCACCCGGCCCCAGCTCATATCGGTGATGTGCAACAAGCCATCGATACCGCCTAGATCCACGAAACATCCGTATTCTGTGATGTTCTTGATGATACCTGTGACCAATTGTCCAACTTGCAAGTGCTCCAACGTTTGTGACTTGAGCTGTTCACGCTCTTTCTCAAGCAACGCACGCCGCGACAAGACAATGTTGCCCCGCTTCTTGTTGAACTTAATGACTTTGAACTTGTAGACCTCGCCAATGAACTTGTCCAAGTTACGGACAGGGCGTAGATCCACTTGGGAGCCAGGTAGGAACGCTTTCACGCCGATGTCCACGGTCAAACCACCCTTTACCCGACCGGTAATAGTGCCTTCAACCAGCTCATCGCGTTCGCATGCATCGCTGATTTGGTCCCAAATCTTTAGGCGATCCGCTTTTTCCTTACTGAGCTCAACCAGACCATGTTCATTCTCGCGACGCTCGAGATACACGTCGATTACCGAGCCCTGTTCAATGGTCAACTTTCCATCTGGACCGATAAACTCGTCAATACGGATATGTCCTTCGGACTTGTATCCGATATCAACGGTCACGAAATCTTTGCCAATCTCCAGAATTTTTCCGTTATAAATCTCACCTTCAATGATGCTCTCGGAGCGAAGGTATTCCTCGATGAGTTTTTCGAAATCTTCCGCATCGTCCAGCGTCGGCAATTCGACTGGTCCAACTGCGGCCTCAACGTTGGTCATTTAAAGTTCCCTCATAGTTCCATTTAACACTGTTATTTCCGTATGTTTCACCCATTGAGCGAAACGAATGCGGGACTCTACTCTTGGCCACTACCTTTGTCAAAGGGTTTTCGAGACCAGTGCACGGATTATTCCACTCCGCCAGGACCTCGCAAATCAAGCCGTACCCTCGACGAGAACCTTGAAGGACTTGTCGGCCCTTGCTAACCTAGGTGACCATTGAAGGCCACTTCGTCATATCTGACCGAAAGGACTGGGATGAATAAATACAAGATCGTGATACTCCCAGGCGACGGGGCCGGCCAAGAAGTGATGGCACAGTCCGAACGGATCTTGGAAGTCGTCGAGAGGGCCGAACTCTGTTCTTTCGATGTAGAAAACATTCCCTGTGCGGGCTCCTATTATGTGGAGCACGGCCAGGAATGGCCCGATGGTTCCCTGGATAAATGCAAAGCAGCCGACGCGATCATGTTGGGAGCCATCGGTCATTTGGACGCCACAGGAAAGCCCGTTCGCCGCAGCGACGGCGAACTGGCGGGCTACGAACAAGTGTTGGGATTGCGGATGAAGCTGGATCTCTACGCCAACATCCGCCCCGTTCGCCTCCTTCCAGGGGTTCGCCATCTGATCTCGGGTACCTTTCAACACGTTTGGTCACCAGACAACGTCAATATGACCATCATTCGCGAGAACACGGAAGGAGCCTACACACCCGGTTCATTTACGTTGCAGCGCCATGAAATCACGGACACCGTCGTCTCGCCGATTGTAATCACACGTGAAGGCGCCCAACGTGTAGCCCGACAGGCGTTCCTGCTCGCAGAAAAACGTTCGGGTGCCCCCCGCGACGGGGTAAAACGGGTGACGTGTGTCGACAAGAGCAACGTTATTCGAGCCCATCGCTTCTTCCGCGATACATTTCGCGAGGTTGCTCAGGGGTTCCCTGACATTGCCGTCGACTTTGGTTACGTAGACTCGTTCTGTCAGAGCCTCGTGCGCGAACCCGAGAACTACGATGTAGTGGTAGCACCGAATCTCCCTGGCGATGTGATTACCGACTTAGCGGCCGTCCTTCAGGGCGGAATGGGCATGGCTGCCAGTGGTAACTGTGGCGATGATCACGCCATGTTTGAACCCATTCATGGCTCGGCACCAGACCGCGCCGGAAAAGACATCGTTAACCCCATTGCGGCCATTCTCTCCACCTCTATGATGCTGTCGTGGCTAGGCGATCGGTTCCAATGCGGCAACACCTCTCACGCCGGCAAGGCCATCGAGAGCGCCATCGCAGACGCGTTGGCCAACGACGAGGCCAAGACCGATGACCTGGGAGGCAAAGCCAAAACCAGCGAAGCTACCAGCGCAATCATTGGGCATTTGGAAAAGCGTCTCAGACGCTAATCATTCCGACAAACCACATCAACGTTTGAACCAGAGTTCGCCCTCAAGGGCTCGTTTCGAGCTTATTCTTTGCGAATAGGAACCAAGTCGACCTTATTGTCCGCAGTCCGTACGACGAAACGTACAACGCTCGTACCGAACTCCTTCTTCAACTCGCGTTCACTTCGAACGAGTCGCTCCACAAATCGCACATAGGTCACGTCCGAGACATCTTCATTCAATGCGGAGCGCGCCTCTCGGTGTTGATTGTACAGATCTCGATAATATTGTTCCGCTGGCTGGGAGAACAACGCCTCGCGATCCATGCCCGGAACGTCACCGCCACGGCCGATGGCGATGGACTTTCGAGCAGACACCACGGATGCACTTCGGCCGGGCGCCACGCCAAATTGCTCCGGGTCCCAGCCCGGCTCTCCCTCGTCATCATCAATGCTCTTGCCCTGCAAGACGGCAACCATCAGATTGAGGCTTTGGGCCATACTCGACGGCAACTCGTCCTTGTAATCAAACGCAAATTGATAGTCATGGTTTCCGTTGATGATCTCGTGAATACCGCTGTCCATTTGTTCGAAGGGTTTATTGTGTTTGCGCACCAACAACCAAATAAGGATCAGACCAAAGAAAAAAATCACCGCGCCAAAGATGATTACCAGAGATCCCAGCCACTGATACGGTCCCAAAAGAGCCCGTTTGTCCACGGCCATAACGACGCGGAGCTTCTTATAATGGACCCCATGAGCGCTGTCGCCAGACGGTAACGCACGATAGGAATAATAGGGGAAACTGATCCCCACCCAGTTCTCACTCGAAACCGGGTGACTCTTCATCTTGTGTGTGCCTTTGGCGCTGGCCAACATGAACTGAGCCCCAGATCGTGGACGCAACGTCGTGGCAATGATCGTCTCTTCAGACCGGGTACCCGACAGGTAGGTCACCTCATGGGCAAAGAGCACTTTCTCTCTTTCAACCATACGGCCCGTCACCGATTCGCCGGCTATGATCGCTCCGAGGAACTGACCATTCGCCCCCAAAATGGGGACCAGCGCCACCAGGTACAAGGTCTCCGCCATGGGAACGACATCGAAGGTGGATTGCCGAAGACCGGCAGATCCGGCGTTCTTCACACGGCCGCGCAGGGTCTGCACCATGCCCTTGAAGTCATCGTTATTGGACCAGGCCCCACCATCATTGGCCTTGGCCAAACCCGTTCCGTCCGAATCGAATACCAAGAGGAGATCGGGAGTCCCTGGCCCGGCGTCAAATGCATTTCCTTTGCGCTTCATCATGGGGAGTACTTCGTTGACAAGGGGCAAGTAGCTAAACGCCCATGCACACCGTTTGCTCCAGTGAAAGCACTCACTCAGCCGGTTTGTCACACCAGCCTGAAACGCTTGTTCCTCTTTGTCCGACCATGCCTTGTACGCACTCACCTCTCTCGTCAGATCACTGGCAAATTTCTTAAAAACCGTCTCTCCGAACTTCTCTTGGGCCAGTTTTTTGCGTTGCTCTTCCGCTCCAGGCACGCTGACCGGCACACCGGTTTCCGCATCCAAGATGTACCGATCGACCTTCAGGAAATCTGCCCGAACGTCGTGCAGGACGCGCAGACGCGCCTTAATTTCACTGTTCCCCACTCGAATGGCGTAGTCTCTCAGACGCTCCTCTCGAAGCTCCTGATGAAGACGGAACACCTCTGGTAACGACCCCATACTTTGGAGGATCTGGCTCACGGCGGCGTCTTGTTTGGACCATACCGTCATCAAGATCGAAACGACACTCAGCAAAACAAGAAGAAAGTAGAGCAAGCTGATTTTTGCGTTGAACATACCGAGCCTAATTTCCGTCTACCCGCGCCGATAGAACGACACACGGGATGATGTGATTCAGGTACACTTCGATACCACATCTTCGAGTTGTCGGCCACCTACTAGGAATTCCTGGAGGCATCTTTAATTTGCCAGGTGCCCAAGGCATCGCAGAAATGGCTTGCCCTATCCACCAACCGCCGCCCGTATAGAAACGGCATCGGGTTTGGCACCCAATCGTGACACTTTCAGGGCAGGCCCGTCCAATCGCCCAACGATGTACATGCCACGCTCTCCGCACGTCAGCGAAAGGGTGATGTTCTTTGTGGGCAGGCGCTCCCGCACCAAGGAAAAGACGGTCTCCAGCGATGCATGACCACGAGCGTAGAGCACGCCTCGCCCATCGGCATCCGACACCATCCAAGCCGAACTCGGCACCGACGGGCTCGCCCGCTCTTGCAGGAAGTCGAATCGTTTGCGGTGTGACTTTCGTATGATGACAGCGGCCAGCAGATCCATGGGGTCGGATGAATCTGCCTCCAAGGCCCAGTCTCGCAATACGATGACTGGATTGGGCACAGACCACCGAACTCGTTCGGTCCGTAACGATCGAGTTCGTACAATTTTCTCCATCGCGTTGATGGCGTCCGAAAATGCCCTGGCACGCCCACGGTCATCCACGCCATTCAACGCCAGCACACTCTCGCGCACCTCACGCCAAGGAAGCCGGCGTTGGGAGGGTTCCAAACTGCCGACCAGCTGAATCTCCATGCCAGGCGCAAGCCAAACCGATTGCAGGGTCTCTCGAAATTTGTGGTTGGACTGATCGAAGAGAACGGCGCCACAGAAATGGCGTTCGGCTCCCGAACGATTCTCAAACGAATACTGATGGATCCAACCGATCGCAAAGTGCACATGAGGATTGTGTGGTGCCTCGCGAAGTTGTTCTTCCAACATGTCGATAGCGCGAAGTGCCTGCAAACGTCGCGTCGCGGTGTCCACACTCGTGTCCGTGATGGCTGGCGGCATCACAATGTCCTCAGGTGGTTTGTTTTTCGGTGTCCGTCGACGAACCCGCCAACCGGTCAGGTCTCGACACTGCCGAATCAACGCGCTCTCGTGAACACCTGCTACACGCTTCACGACAGGCGGTCCCTTCGGAGATGGCGTGGTAGAGACCTCTCGGCCACACGAGAGCATCACAAGCAAAGCAAGAACGAGCCCAGGACGGAAGAGGAACGAGCCGCTCATGTTCGGCGCCCCCTACACTTTCTCTTGAAGAGTCAATGCTGCCTCGTTGCCTGGATCAATGGCCAACAATCGGGTCAAATGTCGGCCAGCTTTGGCGGTGTCACCGGTTTCGATACATGCCGTCGCTAACCCAAGAAACATGCTCTTCTTGTCGTCAACGCTCTGGATCTCGTGCTGTATCAAGAGCAACCCATGATACGTTTTCAACGCCTTCTCGGCGTTGCCCTTGTCGAGATACAGCCGTCCTAACGCGAGGAGATTGGAGATGTTTTGCGAATCGTATTTCAGGGTCATCTTGTAGTACTGCAAGGCTTTGTCCGTGTCACCTAACCCATTGAACAACGTGGCCAGTTTGAACGCCTTGTCACCCACTTCACCGTGAAGCTTCTTCGCTTCCAGATAGCTGACGAGCCACGCGCTCAGTCGTGCCACCTCATCCGTCTCGTCGTGACGCTCATGGTGCACGATCAGGTCCTCGACAATCCCGCGGTGATCGCGTCGATGCTCGTATCCTTTGCGCAGCCATTGGAAACTCCCCTTTGGATCCTGCAAGTGATCCCGACACAAACGTGCAAGGTCATGGGCGAGATCCGCCGCGGCACTTTCGTCACTGGCTGCCGCATGTTGCGCCTTCAACAAGCCCGCGAGAGCCTCCCAACTCTCCATTCGCTTCAACACCTCTTGAAGTAGCTGTGCCGCTTGCTCGTTGGTCTCGTCCATATCCAACGCGCTACGAAAGTGGGGCAACGCGGCGGCGGGATCATCGCCCTGCTCCAGGTGAAGGCGACCCAAAGCGATGGATGCTGCGATCTTGTCGTTGGAAGGACTCAACACCTTCACCAACTGTTCATAAACGGTGCGCGCCTCGTCATGTTTGCCCATTCGATCGAGTAAGCGCGCCTGCACCCGGAGCGCCTCCGAATGTTCTGGCGAACGCTCAAGTACCTCCGACAGAAGCTCCGCTGCGCGTTCTGGATTATCGAGATGTTCGTCCTGAATCGCCGCCAATCGCACCGTCACCAACGACCGAGCGCTGTCGTCGGTGACGAGCCTGAGCTTCCGATCGTAGACGTCGCATAATGACTCCCATCGCTCTTCGGACGTATAGATCCGAATCAGATCATCCACCGCTGTCTCGTGCAATGGATTGAGTACGAGGACAGCCTCGTAGTGACCAATGGCCGCAGCCAAATCCGACAACTCGCGCTCTTCAACGTGGGCCAAGCGGAAGAGCATTGCCTCCCGCTCGGAGTCTCGAGTGCTCGCGTTCACCCGTTGCTCGAGTATCCTTGCGACATGGGGCCATTGATTCTGTCGGGAATACAGCTGCTCCAGAGCGACCAAGGCTTTCGAATTGTCCGCATCCAACTCCAGGACCTCTTCGTAGGCTTCAATCGCCCCATGTATATCATCAAGCTTGTCCAAGCGGAGCGAGCCCATCTCGGTACGCAGCCCGACCATCTCCCCGGAGTCCCCCAGGACCTCCGCACGTCGATCCATGGTTTCGCACAGTCGCTCGTAGTCCTCCGCGTCCCGGTAGATTGTCTCCAAAAAGGTCAGCGCATCCAAGTCGCCCGCGTCGAGATCCAGGAGCTTGGCCAACGACGAGATCGCTTTGTCCTTATCGCCCTGCGACAAGGACAATTGGGCCACTTCTCGGTATATCGCGATCTGTTCCGTCGACGAGATCGGCAAAACCACCTTCATTTCAGCGATGCGAATACCATCGTCAACCCGGTTCTGCTTCTTATAGAGAGTGGACAACGCATCGAGCGCATCTCGATGTTCTGGATCGATCGACAGAACCTTATTAAAGCGTTCCTCTCCTTCGTCCGGCTTTCGGAGCCGTCGTACTGCGATTTCGCCCGCTTTGTACAGCCAATTTGCCTGGGCCTCGTCCGAGCC
>CAUZBV010000092.1:0-9852 GCA_963578115.1 Myxococcales bacterium | reverse complement strand
GCACACCAACCCATCGGAACACCCGCAGGTGCCACCGCATCCATCCGGATCGCCACAGATCTCGCCGGAGCACTCGGGCACACAGCAGATGCCATCCAAGCAGACTTCGGTCTCTCCGGGACAATACCCGCAACTGCCGCCACATCCGTCATCACCGCAGGTCTTGCCGTCACACGACGGTGTGCAACAGGCGTTTTCCACGCAGGTCTGTCCGTCAACGCAGGGGCATACGCCGCCGCATCCGTCATCACCGCAAGCGCCAACATCGCATGTGGGCGTACAGCCCGGACCAATGGTCAGTGTGTAGGGGCCGTTGACGTCGCTGGAGTTCGACCAGCCGTCCACGATGATGAAATAGGTCGTTCCGGCGGTGAGGTAGGCGTTCACGGACTCCTCTTTGGGGGAGCCGATTTCATCGTCTGCACCCAGGCACGTGCCGTCCACGTTGCTGCAATCGGACACGACATACAGGTTGGCGTCGTACTCGGCGAGCAACTGGATGCCATAGTAGTTTGTGGCTGCCGGCGTAAACGCGTACACGACGTCCGCGGATCCCGCACCCCAGCTGCCGGTCTCGCCGGGGCATACGTTGCTGGAATAACCATAATCCGGGGTGTAGCCCAGCGTGTTTCCAACGGTGTTGTAAGGAAAGCTGTCCACCAAGATGGGATCCATACATGTGTCACCCTCCGAAGGGGGGGTAAAGCTTTCGCACTGGCCCGACAGGGCGTTGCAGACGTCGCCGCTTTCGCACTCACCACATGTTGCGCCGCACCCGTCGTCGCCACACTGCTTGTTCGTACAATTGGGTACGCAGGGACCGTCACTACAGAGCCCATCGGCGCTGCAGTTCTCTCCCATGGCGCAGACGCCGCATTTGCCGCCGCATCCGTCGTCACCGCATTCGAGCGGACTGCCGTTGTCGTCGGTGCAGGAGGGCGCGCAGCATTCCGCGGTGGGTAGGCAGATTTCGCCCATCGCACACTGGGAGCACTTCCCTTCAGCGAGACACCGGCTGCAATCGTTAAACTTCTGTGCACAATATGTCTGACCCGCGTCGCCGGGCTCGCAGCACTCATCGCCTACGCACGGTTCGACGATGGTTTCGCACACACCAGCGGTGCATGTTTGGCCTTCGTTGCAGACGCCGCAAGGTTGACCACATCCGTTGTCACCGCATGCGAGTCCATCGCACTGGGGAACGCAGACGTTGGTGTCAACCACGCCGGCATCAGGATTCTCAACCACACCGGCATCGGGAGTCGGAGAGACCGGTTGCGGGATCGAACTTTCGCCACAACCCACGGCCCCTAAACAAACAACTACAACAGCTAGTGAACTCAACAAACAACGCATCTTTTTTTCTCCAACCAGGCAAGAACTGGGGCGGTAATAATGACCAAACACCCATTTAGCAAGGGATTATTGTTCTAGTGGGGTATACAGATCCCACGATGCCGGAGGTACAGCAATAGTCGTGCCAGGTTTTTTGTCCCCGGCAGATGCCTGGATGCCCAGGGACACGGTGGGTCCGTGGTGCGTCCGATTTACGGGGTTTGAGCGATGAGGACTACCTGTGGGCGTGTGGAGGGAGTCCCAAAATCTGTCGGGCGGTGCCGGGATCGGCCAGTGGGCGACCGGCTTCGCGTGAATAGCTGGCGACCTCTTGGACGAGCGCAGCGCTTCCTTCGGCCAACTCCCCTTTGCGGATAAAGATGTTGTCTTCCAATCCCACGCGGACATGGCCCCCTTCTGCGATGGCCTTGCGAGCCAGGGGCAATTCGTATCGCCCAATGCCCGCGACGGTCCACGTACAGTTGTCGGGGATCAGGGATTTCACGAAGTCCAAACGGTCGGGTGTGCCTCCCATTCCGCCCGGAACACCCATGACGAAGTCGTAATGAAGGGGAGGGGTGAGCTTGCCCATCTTGATCAGGCGAAGGCTCGTATCCACCATCCCGGTGTCGAACACTTCGATCTCGGGCACCACATGATTGGCCTGAATCTCGGCCAAGATGGCCTCGATGGAGGCTTGATCATTGAGGAAGACGTCGTCACCAAAGTTGACGGTCCCGGTGGTCAATGTGGCCATGTCGGGACGGAGCGCGAGGGGCTGGCATCGCTCTTCCACGCTCATGCCGACGGCCCCACCGGTGCTTACTTGCACAATGGGTTCCAGCCCAACGCGCTCACGAATGCCGTCAATCGCTTTGCGAAACAGTTCCCGGTCTTGGCTGGGGGTGCCGTCGTCTTCACGCACATGCAAATGAATGATCGAAGCGCCCGCCGCCACGCAGCGCTCCGCTTCACTGGCCAATTCTTCTGCGGTGTAGGGGATGTGCGGTGTGTGCTCCTTGAACACCTCAGCACCACAAATGGCCGCGGTAATGATGAGCGGGTTATCCCTGGTCATTGCTCTTCCTTTGGCACGCGACGGGCACGACGCAGGTGCCACTGGCCTTGCAGACCAACACCGGTGGATCCAATACGTCGGCGGACGATGGATGGGGACCATTTTCCGTCGGACCAATGACCTTCCATGCTTCGAAGGTCATCGTTCGACTGGACCGTCCCTTGGCGACAATTTGACCGCACGCTTCGATGTAGTCTCCAGCGCGCACAGGGGCCAAGAATTCCACGTTGTCATACGCCCGGAAGAGGCCTTCATCGCCGTCGCTTCGAATGAGAAGTTCGGTTGCCACATCCCCGAAGAGTTGAAGCATCTTGGCGCCGTCGACCAAGTCGCCGGCGTAATGGGCATCATGATTGCCCATCCGGAGTCGAATCATGGCGGTTTCAAATTCGGTGGTCATCGTGTTTGTCTACTCCTTGCGGCGATGGATCGCTTGGAATGCGCGATGCCATGCGCCCTAATCGCCACCCATTGGCGTCGTTCATGAGGCGAGTCCAGGACCATCAAATGCCTCCAGCCGAACCACTTCCGACACATCGAAGCGACCGGTGGACGGGCGCGGATCGCCGGCGGCTTTTCCCACACAGATGATCATGACACACACATGGTCATTGGGCACGCGTAGAATCTGTGCAACTTTCACCGGATCGAAGCCGATCATGGGGCTGGTGCTTAATCCGAGATCGGTCGCCACGAGCATCATGGACATGGCGGCCAACGATCCACTACGGATGGCCTCGTCGCGTTGCATGGTGGGATTGTCACCATAGAGTTGTCGAACCAAGTCGTCCGTTCGCAGTGCGACCTCCGGATCGATGTTTTTCCAACCCTTTGACGCATCGAGGTGCACCTTGGTGTCGCCCGTGACCAAGATGGCGGCAGCACATTCTTCGAGCTGACGCTGGTCGTGTGCCACCTCTCGGAGTTGACGTTTTCGCTGCGGGTCCCGCACCGCCACAAAGCGCCAGTGCTGCAAGTTGAATGAACTGGGCGTCAGGCAGACCGGCTCGATCAGCTGGTTCAGCGTCTCATCAGACATCTCGTAGCTGGGATCGAAGTTCGAGACGGCTCGTCGTGTGGTCAGTGCATCCCGTACGTTCACGCGTTTTCCACCGACTCGTTCATCCGAGCGTGCAGCTCGTCGAACACGTAGTTCGCTACGTCCGGAGCCAAGGTGCCTGGGCCGAAACCGGCGTCGAAGCCCAACTCGAGCGCCATTTCGTGCGAGACTCGGGGTCCGCCCGCGATGAAGAGCATCTTGTCGCGGATCTGTTCGGCCTCGGCCATGTCGATGAGTTCGGCCAGGTTGTTTCGATGTACTCCCTTTTGAGTCACGACCTGAGAGACGAGAATGGCGTCGGCCTGAAAGCTGACCGCTTCCCGCAACAGGCGTTCGTTGCTCACCTGGCTGCCCAAATTCCATGCTTCGATCCACGGATAACGCTCCAGCCCGTACTCGCCGGCGTAGCCTTTCATGTTCATGATGGCGTCGATGCCCACCGTGTGTGCGTCGGTACCCGTGCACCCCCCAATGATGCGGAGTTTCCGGCCAAAGGTCTCCTCAATCGCTTGGTTGATCGTGTAGAAGCTACGCTTTTTGGCGGTGATCTTCGGCACTTCGATCCGGGTGAAATCCACGGAATGCTGGCACGTGCCGTAGATGATGAAGAACGTGAATCCCTCTCCGAGGTCGTGCGTGTGGTAAATCATGGGCTCTTCCAGCCCCATCTTCATCGCCAGTTGCTTGGCGGCTTCGTTGGCTTCGTCTCCAAACGGTACGGGCAGGCTGAAGGACGTTTGCACTTGACCATCGTCTAGGTCATCGCCATAGGCGCGAACACGCGTTAAATCTACTTTGCGTGCGTCGGTCATGCCAGCGCCTCTTCGATGGGGTTGAGGTAGTCGGTCGATTTGGAGAGGACGCCGCTCAGTCCTCGGCCGCCATCCTCGCTTCGTTTCACGTCCGCGAACACGCCTCGGGACAGGCTGGCCAGGATGCCTTCTTCGCCCACCTCTTCCAGCAAGTCCGCCGCTTTGAGCAGAACGGTCTGTGCACGGTTTTGAATGACCCCGTCCGGTTTGAATTGAATTTCGTCGCCCAGATCGCGCGCGGTGTTCATGACATAGCGCGCGTTTTCAAGGGACAAATACCGATCGTGAATGTGTGGGGTGTGCATGGCTTCGGTCATCATGCCCAACAACTGAATCCCTTGCCCCGTCCAAACGCCCACGAGATTGAAGAGCGCGTCCTGGATGTGTCCACGGAAGATGTTTCCCGTCATGTGTTTTGTCGGCGGCATGTACTTGATGGGCGATTCGGGGAAGAGTTGGCGGACCAATTGGGCCTGGGCCAATTCAAGCAGAAAGCCATTCTCCAACGCGGGATCGATCTCAAAGGCGTGACCCAGCCCAAGTTGATCCGGCTCCAGACCGGCATCGAGAGCCAGCTGTTCGTTGATGAGCTGGCTGGCGACCACCGTGTGCGCCGCCTCGACCGCATCGGCGGTGGTCAGATAGTTGTCTTCACCGGTGTTGATGATGATACCGGCGCGGCCATTGATTCGTCGCGAGAACGCTTGGTCGCAGAGCGTGCGCACCATGTTGATGTCGCGGAAGAGAATGCCGTAGAGCGCGTCATTGAGCATCACATCGAGCCGTTCGATTGCGCCCATGGCGGCGATCTCTGGCATGCACAGTCCCGAGCAATAATTGCACAAGCGGATGTAGCGACCGAGCTCTTCGCCTACCTCGTCCAACGCTTCACGCATGATCTGGAAGTTTGCCTGGGTCGCGTAGGTACCTCCAAACCCTTCCGTGGTCGGTCCGTAGGGTACGTAGTCGATCAGACTCTGCCCGGTGGAGCGGATGACGGCGATGATGTCCGCACCTTGTCGGGCTGCTACGCACGCAGCCGTGACATCTTCGTAGATGTTGCCGCTGGCCACGATCACGTAGTGCAGTGGATCCGGTCCGGTGCCATACTCTTCCAGCAGTTGGTCGCGCTCAGCGCGTCGTTGGGCGATGCGTGTTGCCGCTTTTTCGCCAAGCTGTGTCCCCAAGGCCCGTACGGCCGATTCGTCCGCGGGATGGGTCAGGGTCAACCCGTCTTCAGCGACCGCTTCGGCCACCTGTTGTGCTGTCGAATCGGTCGCGAGCATCGCCGCTGCCAGTGATCGAAAGATCCCACCTTCCAGTCCGGCGTGTTTGGCCACATGATCAACCACCACGTTGGGTAGAGGAACGTCGTCTCTTTTTCGAACACCGTCCACACCGAGCAGGCGCAATACGGTGCGTTCAACGGACACGGTGGTTCGCGGGGCGACCACCGTCTGCACTTGATCGGCAATGGCACGTGCAGCGCTTCGTGCACGGCCAATGACGCCCGGATCCAAGTCCAGGGCACTCATGGTTTCCCTCCCGCTGATAAACGCGCGTTCATAGGGCGGAGCATGCCTCGGGTTTATCCGCCCGTCTACCCCCTATTTTCATTTGCCATCACATTGATGACCGGAATGGCGGGGCAGGCTGACTGCACCGCTTTCAGCAGTGCATCGGGATCCAGATCGTTCTGATGGATCCCACTGGGGTTGACGGTGACCGCACGAATGGCAATGGATTGGCCCACACGGACCCATCCGGGGCGTTGGGCACATTGTCTCCAGATCCGTGGGCTCACGATCAAATGGGTGGCATCGGGCACGAGCAAGGTCGGCGGCCCCTCCAGCTGCACCAGGCTTTGAACGAGGGTATCGGCGGCCACGCCAGGAATGGCGATCGCGGTCGCCTCGTGAAGCTGGGGAACGTCGGCGAGGTCTTCCAGTTGGATGGCACTGCTATCCAGCGCCGTGATCTGATCCGCCGGACCGCGCACATGGGGGAGATTGGTCTCGACGGCTTTGGCGAGCAAATCTCGATGGGTGGGATCGTCTATGGTCGGAAGACACAATTGAGCAACAATGGCCGCGGTGTCGGTGGCGACTCGGGTGACCGTGCCCGCCAGAACAGCGCCGGTAGCCAAGACAACGCTGTCGGTGAGCGTGGGATCGGCCAACGCACGGCGATGATAGGCGCCATCCACAATCACGATGTCTGCCCCGTGGTGAAGCAGTTTTTCACGAACCAATCGAACGTCGCCACGGTGGCGCATCCCTGCCAGCACGGTGGTGCCATCCTCGGTGATCTGGGCGATAAGAACCTCGCCCAAGGGAGTCTGTATGCCACTGCGATGGAGGATGTTGTACGGCGCAGTGCCCATGGACAAGGACCGTTCGGCGGAGGCGACCAATGTTCCTGTGCTCACATGAACGGATGGTTTTTCAACCCCCAGCCAGAAGTCGCGAGTCTCTCCGTCAAAACCGATGCTGACCAACCCAGCACATCGTTTTTGGGCGGTCGCCTCGCGCAACATCCAGTTTAAAGCCGTGGTCTTGCCGCTGTTCTTTGCGGTGCCGACGATGCCCACCACGGCACCGGGTTCGGATGGCAGCAGCGCAGCGCCTGGATTAACGGGCAGCGAGCCAGTCACAAAGATTGGCCTCCTGGCGCAAAATATCGATGGTCAACTCAGCGTGTCCTGGGACGTACCCATTGCCGATCACCATGGTGACATCGCGGCCGAGTCCTTCGGCGCCGAGGGCTGCCGCCGTAAATGAGGTAGCCATGCCGTAATAGATGACCGTGCCGCCTTGTCGACAAGCGAGCACTGCAGCCATCTCGGTTCCAGGAACGGGTGTCGCGCTGATGACGAGATCACAGCCCTTGTCGGCTGTCATTTCGTGGGCAGCGTCTCGAAGAGCGATGGGATCGGTGGCGTTCACGACGCGACTGTCGTCCAAGTAACCCCAGCTTGTGAGTCGTTGAAGGGCGCCTTCGTCGATGTCAAATCCGATCAATCGGCCCGAATCCCCCAAGATTCGATGGGCGGCCGCGGCGGCCAAGGTGCCCGCCTTGCCCGTGCCCACGAGCCCGACGGTCATGCCCGGTCGCACCAAACGACTCACTTGCGCGGGGGCACCGGCCACGTCGAGCGCCGCGAGCACCACATCCTTCGCCAGTCCATCGGGCAAGCAGCTAGCCAACCCGCTGGCGAACAAAATGGCGTGACCGGACACGTCCACTTGGTCACGCTCCACGTGAACGGCGCCGATGTCGTCGAGGTGCAAGGGCGTCAATGTCAGCGACACAAGGGTTGCAATGCGGTCGCCGGGAACCAGCGTTCCGGGGTACTGGGCGCCCACCTCGAGCACGGTACCCAGCAGCATTCCGCCGCTGCCGGTGACCGGGTTGTGCATCTTGCCACGCTCCGAGACGATGGCGGCGATCTGCTGCCCCAGATCTTGTCCAGTGGACCGAAGTTGGTGAAATGAGGCCGCGTCGATATTAAGTACGTCGACGTCGATCAACACCTCGTTGTCGTAGAGAGGAAGCGTCGGATCCAAACGATGTGCTGCTTGAGGAAGGGCACCTTGGGGTTCGATGACTCGATGGAGTCCGAGGGGGTCACCGCTTCGGGCAGGTGTCGTCGTCATTGGTCCTCGCTTAGTGCTGGGGCTCCTGCAGGCCCATGCGGTGCATGACTTGTTTCAGATCGTCCCACGCGGCTCGTTTTTCATTGGGATTTCGGAGTAGGTACGCGGGGTGGAAGGTGGGCATGAGCGGGATGTCCAGATAGTCCCGGAATTGACCGCGAAGTCGTCCAATGGGGGCTGTTGTTTCCAAGAGGGCCTGGGTCGCAAAGCGCCCCAGCGTCACGATGACTTCGGGTTGGACACTCCGCACTTGAGCCCGAAGAAAAGGCCGGCATGCCAGCACTTCGTCCGCTTCTGGGTCGCGGTTTTTTGGGGGGCGACATTTGACCACGTTGCAGATGTAGACGTCGCCGCGTTGGAGCCCCATGGCCGCAATCATACGGTCCAGAAGCGCGCCCGCTTTGCCCACAAAGGGGCGGCCTTGTTGGTCCTCGTGATAGCCTGGGCCTTCTCCTGCGAAGAGTAAACGTGCGTTCGGGTTGCCCTCACCAAACACGATGGTGGACCGGCCTTGATCGCAGAGCTTGCACCGCTGGCAGTCGCCGAGTTCTTGGCGCAACGCGTCCAGATTCGGACGCTCTTGCAGGGAGGGAAGGCTGTCGGATTGGGGACCGTCTGACGCCTGTGGCCGACGGACGTATCCGGGCGCCTGGTCCTCCAGATCCCATTGCAGAAGCTTCTGTAGTCCGTCTGTGATGGCTTGGACTTCCCGACGTGGGTTCATGGGGAGAGCCTCCGGACGACTTCGTCCAAGATGTGATTTGCCACGTCCAGCTTGGGGCACACGGCGATTTCGCGAATGACCGTGCCCTCCATGTCCAAAAGCATGCCACCGTTGGTCTCGCTTTGAAATCCGGTGTCTCCGCTGCCGTCCGAGACCCGATTGGCAAAGAGCAGATGAACGCCCTTTTGAGTAACTTTGCTGCGCGCAGAGGCTTCTAGGTCGTGCGTTTCAGCGGCAAAACCAACGACAAAGGTGCCGTTCAAGGACGGTTGAATGGTGTTCAAAATATCGGGCGTCCGATCCAGCGGGATGGCATCCGGGGCATCGCTTTTTCGCATCTTTTGGTCCGCCGTTTGGGCGGGTTTCAGATCGGCCGGTGCGGCAGCCATGACCAAGACGTCGGCTTGATCCAGCGCCGCTTGGACGGCTTTGAGCATGTCTCCGGTCGTGTCGACGTACTCGATGTCGACTCCCGCCGGTGCGCTGAGTTCCGTGGGTCCGCTGATGAGTTGAACGTCTGCTCCGCGCCGATGGGCTGCCAGCGCGATGGCGTATCCCATGCGACCGGTGGACGGATTGGACAAGAATCGCACGGGATCAATCCACTCTCGGGTGGGGCCGGCGGTGACCACAACGCGCTTTCCGCTCAGATCGCCATTCGCTCCCATTTTCTCCAGGGCCGAGACAATCTCGGTGGGTTCGGGAAGCCGTCCTTTGCCTTCCACGCCGCACGCCAGATCACCCGAATCGGGTTCCAGCCAGCGATATCTTGCGATGGTCTTCAACTGGGTCACGTTGCGTTGTACCAGCGGGTTTTCCCACATGTTCACGTTCATGGACGGACACAAGAGGACCGGCATGGTGCTGGCCATGAGCGTGTTAAGCAACGCATCGTTGGCGAGTCCACCGGCCAAGCGACCCAGGAAATCGGCGGTGGTTGGGGCAATGACCGCCAAATCGGCGTGACGCCCCACTTCGGTGTGGCCGATAGTCGAATCGTCTCGAAGATCGAATATCTCGGTGATGACGGGGTTGCCCGACAGGGTTTCCAAGGTGAGCGGGGTGATGAATTCGGTGGCGGCGCGGGTCATGCATACCTGCACCTGACAGCCCGCTTTGACCAGCAGGCGAACCAACTCAGCGCTCTTGTAGGCGGCAATGCCCCCCGTCACGCCAACCAGTACCCG
>CAUZBV010000091.1:0-9875 GCA_963578115.1 Myxococcales bacterium | reverse complement strand
GACGCACATTGCACTTCATTGATGGGGTAATACCCCTCATCGCACTGGTCGATGACACAAACAGGGGTGTCTCCAACGCTGTTGTCGCACAGCGTTGTTGCGTTGGGGATGGCCCCCTCGCAGTCTTCATTGCAGCCGCCGCAGTGATGGACCGTATCGTAGGTTCCATTTTGCCCCTTGAAGTCCTCATCAACCGCGTCGTCACAGTCGTTGTCTTTGTAGTCACAAGCCTCCGCTTCGGGCATCTGGGCGGTGCAGGCGGCACCCTGAGAGCCATTGCAGAGTATCGTTCCCACGCACGTACCCAATGCGTTGGTGTTCGAGCATGCATCGCCGTCCCCGGATTCTTCGTCGATTTGACCGTTGCAGTTGTTGTCGATGCCGTCGCAGATGTCTTGGCTTGGCAGCATTGCACTGCATTCGCCCCACCCTTCCGCGCCGAGGCATTCTTGGTACCCCTCGCACACGTGGGTTCCGTCGCTATTGGAGCAGGATCGTACTTTGCCTTTGTTGGACACCGTGCAACCACAGGTGCCCGTTTCCGGCATACACAGCTGGGTGGTCTCGTCACACACGTAGCCTTCTGCACAGGGGTCCAAATCGCAGGAGACGGTGCAGTGCTGGTCGCCGTTTACCATTTCTACACAGACACCGCCATTGCACTGGTAATCGTTCTTGCAGGGTTGACACAATTCCACGACGTTGGGGATGCAGATGAAGATGGGGTCGACCGCAGACGGGGATCCCTTGCAGCTAAATCCGTCGGGACATTCTTCGATGCATTCCTGCGTACAGACGTAGCCCTCGTCCGACCACACACAAAATCCGGAATGGCAATCTGTGTTGCTGGTGCACGGGGCACCAAATTCGCCAGGCTCTGGGGTGGGTCCACCCTTGTCTTCACCGACTGGGTCTCCATCCGTTGGCGCATCCGTTGCACTGATTTCACCATCACCTGGATTGGACGGTATATCGCTGTCGCTAGGTTGACCGTCCAATACGGCGTCGGCGGAACCGTCGTCCGAAACGCCCCCTTTTCCACTGCCGTTGGAACAAGCTGTTCCGAGAGCGATCGCGCACGTGAGCAGAATAAACCAACCCAATCGTCGGGCCCCAATACCTTCGAACGAATTCGACATAGTCACCATTGTAGGGGCAACACAGCCGTAGTGAAAGTTCCAAGTGAGTCGACGATCGAATCACATGCTCACCGCTTTCGTGCCCTATCCCTCTATTATGGCAATCGGTAAGCGATGTGAAATTCTTGAGCCGGATTGTGGATTCCCAGGCATTTTGTGGTCCCTTCCGTTCCGCCAAGGCACAATGGCACCGTGCTCGTACGAACGTCGCGGTCGGCGTTTTTCACGCCAAATGAGGAGATCGCCAGCATCGAGAAGAGCGGCCCGTTTTCATCCATCGCGTTGGCGCGCTTGTGTTTGGTGCGTTTTGGTGCCTCGTTTCTCCTAATTCTGACCACCGGCATTCTCAATCGGATTCTCATCTCCGATTTGGGCATGAGCGCGTGGGTCGTGACGGTTGTTTTGTCCTTCCAGCACCTGTCCAATCCCCTGGCGTTGGGGGCGGGCCACTTGAGTGACCGTCGCCCCATTCGAGGTCGACGACGAGTTCCGTACATTCTCTTGTGGACGATCGTGGCTGCGGCCACCGTCCCGTTCATGCCCCATGTCGCCATGCGAATGAACGAGGGGTTGGGGTGGTTGATCGTGGGCGCACTGCTCTTCGGCCTCTTTGGATACGGCTTGAAGGTGGCCAATGTGTTGGTGGGAGCCTTGATTGCTGACCGGACCGATGACCCGCTCGTTCGTGGGCGTCAACTCAATATCATCTGGATCATGGCCATTGTGGGATTCATCACCGCGGGTGTCCTCGCTTCCTGGCATTTGCCGACGTACGACGCGGACAACCCAGATGACCTGGCACAACTCCAACGGTTGTGTATTGGTGTCAGCATCATCGCCGTGGTGATGGCATTTCTAGGGACATGGGGTTCCGAGCGGTCGTCCACCCACCCGTCTCTTGCCGCGGATGCACCGCAGGCGGATCAGAGCTCGACACTGCTGGGTCTCTTGCGGGGGGTGATGGCTGCACCCGGGACACGACGCGTTTTCGTCTTTTTGGTCGTCGCTGACTTTTCATTCTTCATTCAAGAATATGTGCTGGAATCGTTCGGCGGTGACATTTTCCAGATGCCTGTCAGCGTGACAACCTCGTTCAACACCATGTTGGGGTTGGGCATGGTGATTTCCATGTTGTCGGTGGGATTCATGGGAAGCATTTGGGAGCGGTTTCCAACGCGTCGCGTGTTGCGTTGGGGATGCGGTTTGGGAGCGGCATCATTCCTTGCCCTTTCGTTTTCGGCTTTCGCGGATACGGCGTTGGCGCTGCTCATCTCCGTGTTTGTATTGGGTGTGGGCAAAGGGTTGTATAATATCGGCCTCGCGTACCTGTTTATGGGGATGGCCCGTTCTCGCTCCGCAGGCTTCTTGATGGGCGCGTGGGCGGCATTTGGCGGGTTTGCCGTGGCGCTGGGCGGCCTCAGTGGAGGAATATTCTTGGATTTGGGACGTCTAATTGTAGACGACACGGCACAGAGTTACGGTGTCGTATTCGGGATTGAATTAATCATGATGATCGTGGCTCTTCTCTTGGTCCCACGCTTGTCCGGGGACGCCGATTCGGCCACCGCTTGACACCGGCCGGTCATCAACGCCTATGCTTCAAACAATGAATCTTATTCGTTCTATGATGCTGTACCTGTTGGTAGGTCTTCATCTCTTCGGATGCCAGGACGATGCATTGGAACGGCCTTCCCGTACCCGTCTTCGTGTCGTGATCCCCGCAACCTACAAAGAGGAAATCCGGGTGCTGTTGCAGTCCGGCGTCCGGGACTTCTCGTTCGAATTTGACGACATCGACTGGGTCAATATGCCTTTCTACAAAGGACGTGACGCGGTGTTTGCGCCTTCCCTGGCGTCAAGATTGGAAGACACGGATCCCGACGCGGATGTGTTTTTTATCGATTTGTATCGGCTGGGCGATTTTCGTCCATCGTGGCTGACGCCTTTGGATTCGCACGACGGCAAGAATCTCTCGAAACCATTTCGCGAGGCGTTTCTGGAGGCGGTGCGCTTGGACAAAAAGCATGTCTACGCCATTCCGTGGTCAGCCAAGGGCAATTTCCTCTTTTATCGGAAAGACTTGGTGCCCACGCCACCCACCACGTGGGCAGGGCTGAAGGAGGCATGCGAAGGACTGCCGGCGAAAGGGGTTCCGCGCACGATCCGGTTTTGCCTGCTGGTGACCTGGGAGTCGTTGCACAATGATCTCTACCCATTGCTGTGGAGCTTGACCGAGAAGGGCCGTTTGTCGTTGTCGTCGCCCCCGGTAAACGACTTCTTGACCGAATTGGCGACCGATTTCGGTCAAGAGATAGTCGGTGGATTCCGTTTCACGCCGCCCGCGAGTCATCTACAGAAAGAGGTGGGGCGTCAAATTCACGACCGATATGGGGGCGGTGAGGCCGTGTTCATGATCAATTGGAACAACCGCTACCGGTACATGCTTAAGGAGTTGGCCAAGAAAAAGGCGCCGATTCCTTCCATTGGCATCGCACCGATCCCGTCAGCGGGATCCAAGACCACGCGATGGTCCAACATCGGGACGTGGGGATGGATCGTGCCGCGTCCTGCGGAAAACGCCAGCGACAAGAGTCTTAGGCGTCATCGTAAAGCGATGCGCTTTTTGTCGGAGGTGTCGTCCCAAGAGTCCGTGGCGTTTCTTTCAAAAGAGTCGGGGATGATTCCCGCCCGTCGCGATGTCGCGCTACCCGACGACCTTAAGGGCCTGTTGGCCCCTGCTATCGTAGAGGCGCTGGAGGCCAAGAAGGGGACGGGACCTGTTCGATTTGGGGACCGAGGCAGCGACACGTTTGTTCATGAGTACGTCAAGGGTGCTTTGCAGGACATTTTAATGTGTCGGGTACGTTCAAACCACTCGATTGGATCTGGATTGTTGGGCCATTGTGCTCGGTACTATGAAGAATGCATCACCGACAAGATCGGTGTAACAGAGTCGGAGTCGCTGAACGCGGTGTCCGAAGAAGAAGTGGCGCATCAATGCCTTCAGGTTGCCGTCCGTCGCCGCCTCCAACTTGCTCAGTCGCGCATCGATATCCTGCAGGGAAAGGAACGTCCTTGAAACGTAGTTTGCGAAGCAAGGTGCGCGCCCTCGGGCTCTTACAGGTCACTCTGATGGCGGGTGTGATGCTGCTATTGGGCGTCTTGTTCTTCCACAAGATGTTGGCAGATGAAGAGCGCATTCAAGAAGGCACCAGCCAAGTGAAACGCAGCGAGGCAGAGAGTCTCGCGAAGCTCATGGCGTTGGAGTTGGGTCGTGTCGAGTCAGTGCGCCGTGCACGATCCGGTTTGTCCGACGAGGATGTGAAGGAAGTGGCTGCGGTGTTGTGGGAAAAGGTGACGTTCATCGGTGGGTTGGACGAGTTGGACTTGATCGCTCGCCGAGCGTCCGGTGGGGCATTTCATTGCATACGTCCCATGGGTGTTCACCAGTCCTGCGAAAGCATTGAAGGGTTCAAGGAGATTGCCACACAGTTCGAGACGACCGACCACCTCGTGTTCTTGCGAGAATCACGCCACACGGGTTCCAGCAGCCGCATCTATGTGGTTCCGCTCTATGTCGGGGGATCGTTTTGGGGACTGGTCCGTTTGGGCATCTCCAATTCGAACGCAGACAACGCCGTGCAGAAGCTCGCACACGACAACAAGAGGGGCAAAATCCTCTTTGTGGTCCTCTTTGTAGTCTGTCTTGCGGCGGCCGGAACGCTTCTTTTCGTGGTCTTGGCGTCATTTTTCCGTCGGATGCATGAGCCCTTACTTGCTTTAACACGGAACGCGGTGGCGTTTGGGGAGAATCCCGGCGAGGCCGTGGCGGAAGTGGTCGAGGCGGACCCGGAAGACGAGATCGGTGAATTGGCACGCCGGTTTTCCCAGATGCAGCAACGTCTCCATGAAACCATCGGAACGTTGCAGCAAGCCGTCATTCAAAAGGAAGCGGCTTTCCGAGAGATGGAAGAGAAGGACCAATTGCTACGACGCTCTGAACGCTTGGCCAGCATGGGGGTGCTTGCAGCGGGCATCGCCCATGAGATCGGCAACAAACTCAACCCCATGGGATTTGTGGCGCACAACCTCCGCAAACGAATCGATAAGGGCAAAGAGTTGGACCCATCACAGTTGGATGTACTGACTCAGAGCATCGAGAGTTGTTCGCACATCATCGACAAGTTGCGCTCGTTGGGGCGACCTTCCGACGACATCATGACGCCTTCGGACCTCAACGAGGTGGTTCACGATGTGCAGATGCTACTGGGTGCGCAGAGCAAGAGCCGTGGCGTATCTCTGGACGTCGACTTGACACCGAATCTTCCGGACGTCCCCATGGTACGAAGTGACATCGTGCAAGTGCTCATCAACTTGATCCTCAATGGCCGTCAGGCTGTGTTGGATACGAACAAGAAAGATGGGTATGTACGGCTGAGCACACGCGTTGGAGAGGATGGTTCGGTGGTGTTGGAAGTGGCAGACAATGGAACAGGCATGACGGAAGAGGTTCGAGGTCGACTCTTTGAACCCTTCTTTACGACCAAAGGCCTCTCCACAGGAGGCGGCGTGGGCGGAACGGGATTGGGCCTCTACGTCTGTTACGGCATCTTGTCGAGTCATGGTGTGGAGCCGTCCGTGGTCACTGCCCCGGGAAAGGGGACCCGTTTTGTCATGGCGTTTCCACGGGGAGATGCACCGGAAGAAGGGAGGAATGAGCGCGATGTCTGAGCGAAGCGAAGCGTTGCCTCCTGTTGTCGATAGGCCCATCCGGTTGTTGGTCGTCGATGACGAGAAGGCGGCACTCTCGGTCATACCGGAGGCGTTGCGCGATGGCTTGGAGGACATGGGCTGGAATCAATTGACCATCGACGTGGCTGAAAGTGGCGAGCAAGCCCTGGAGGTAGCCGGCGAAGGCCCCTTGGATCTCTTGGTGGCCGATGTGGTGATGCCCGGCATTGATGGCATCGAGACGTACGTTCAGTTGAAGGACCGATTTCCCCACCTCAGTTGCGTGGTAATGACGGCGCATGCCCCGCAACACATCACCCCTATACGCGCATTACGAAGTGGGGCGGCGGACTATGTGCCCAAGCCCGTGGATCCGGATTATTTGGTGACCACCTGCCATCGCCAGTTGGTGTTGGGGCATTTGCGGCGAGAGGTTGAGGACCAACAACGTCTGTTGGAAGCCATCATTAGCAGCGTGGACATCGGTGTTTTGGCTGTCCGAGGCGATGAGGTGTTGTGCATGAATGAGGTCGCTGAGTCCTTGTTGGGCAGTGGAGACACGCCGTGGGAAGGGTTGAGCACCTTGGGTGTGGACATGGATCCAGTGTCCACAGGATCCGCCCCGGGGCCTCAATCGAAAGAGCTCGTTGTGGAATCACCCGAGGGTGGCCAACGGGTGATGCATGTGGTGAGAAGCTCTATGGTGGGCCCACAAGGGCAACACAATGGGGATGTCTGGGTGTTTCGTGACGTCACGCATCTCGTGGAGACGAAGCAAAGCGAATCGTTTAAACAAATGGCAGCCATTGCGGCCCACGAGATGAAGAATTCCGTGACTGGCCTTCGACTGATTACGCAACATCTGGTGGCTCAGTTGGATGCGGGTCAGCTCGAGGTGGAGAGCAGCCGGCGAATGGCAACACTCATCTTGGATTCGGTGGATCGTCTGGATCGATTTGCTCGAAGCTTTCTGGGATTTAGCCGCATCCCCGATCCAGCGCCAACGGACGTCGACCCCAACACGCTGATTCATGAGGCCCTGTCTGTCTACAACCGTGAGAAGGGGCTTCCAAAATGGGTGACCATAGAGACGGATTTGGCCGCAGGCTTGCCCGCCGTACACGCAGACCGGGACTTGTTGTTCCAGGTCTTTCAAAACTTGATTCTCAATGCCGTGGAAGCCATGGAGGAGCAAGGACAGGGTACGATCACCTTAATATCCCGCTTGTCAGAACAGGCTGAAGACCATGTCGAATTGGTCGTGAAAGATTCGGGTCCTGGAATCCCCCAGGAGATGCAGTCGCAGATCTTCGAACCCAACTGCACGACGCGCGAGGCGGGAACGGGTCTGGGTCTCGTGATCGTCCGACAGATTGTTCGTAAACATGGGGGGAGGGTCTCCGTGCGCAGTGTACCTCCGGATGGTGCGGCGTTTTCAGTTCTCTTGCGGGTCGCTGCGGTGGACGAATCTCCTCGACTCCAACACGACGAGGAGGAGAAATGACCGACAGTCGATTGAGCGAGCTTCGAGACCGCATCGAGGCGACGACCCATGAGGTGGTGGAGTTGCTGAACCGTCGATATGAGACGTCCCAGGCGATTGGAGAAGAAAAACGTCGTCTCGGCTTGCCCCAACGGGACCTCCAGCGGGAACGATCTCTGATTGAACGATTGGTGGCGAATAGCTCGGGTCCCATGCCGGCAGAGGCCATCGAGGCCATCATTCAATCTGTATTTGACGCCAGTCTGGCTGCGGCGAGTACGGACGACAAGTTGGCTTCCGGGTCCTAGATGGCCGGTGATGGAGAGGGCGGACCGCTGTCTCGTCGCAACAGGAAGATGCCGGTTCTCGGGTAATTGAGGCTGGGTACGCACGGTTCGGGTTGAACAGTCTGTAAAAACCAGGTAGCGTTTCCAAGTCCGGCGAGAGTTTGGTTCAGCTTTGTCCAATCAAGCGCCACGATTTATGCTCGCCGGCGTACCCTGAGGAGAGTGTTGTGAACTACGAGGACTACCTCCAGACATTGGATTGTGAGGAGATTCTACCCAAATCCATTATTGTCGCGTTGTCATCCATGCAGAAGCTTTCGATTAACGAAGATTTCTCGTCACATCGAGTGGCCTTGGGAAGCATCTCGGTCGACAGTCTGATTCTGCATGTGTTCGCTCGATATCGTTGGTTGTTGTGGTGTGAACATGCTTCGGAGGTGTCACGGTCCCTGACGGAGCAAGGGATCGATACGTTGCCGGAAGGCATCATGGATGGGTGTACGAGTCCCGATGAACTCTGGATGCTTTCCCGCTCCTTGCAAGCAGGGTTGGTGGACGAGAACCAGGCCGCCCTGGCGATTTGGCGCAAGTGCATCGAATCGGCTCAGCAGCACACTCGAATCGAAGTGGAGTTTGCTCAGGCCAATCATTCGCGGAATTCCACCTACGAATCATTGCTCGGAGCTCCGAAAGACATCAGTGAGATGGAAGACATGGATTGGATTCGGATTCGGGCAGGCATGAAGGAGAGTGTACTGAATCCGATCTGGCACCACGACATCGACTCCATTGAGGCCGCCGTTTCATCGGATATAAAGGCCTTGCAGGACGCATCCGATTCGAAAAATACGAAGTCCTTCCTGCAGAAACAAATCATGGGCCATTTGGGGGCCGCGTTGGTGGAGAGAGGGTCGCTTCAGGCCGAGGAGAACTTGGCGCATGCTGCAGGGAAGGCATTTTCTGGATATTTAAGGCAGGTTTCGGTGGTCGCGAACCCATTGGGTGCGGCGTTTGTCGGGTCAGAAAGACAGCGTGTCGGCCTGGCCATCATTGATCGGAAAGGGAATCTGGTCGCCAAAGCCCCCATTCGTCCCTCCGGCGATTGGACCGACCGAGTCGTGCGGTGGTTTGGTGAAAATCGCGTGCAAGCAGTGGTTCTTCCGACCACTGCAGCGGCCAGCCATTGGTTGGAACCTTTGAACAAGAGTTTGCAAGATGCCGAGCTGGATCTCGTGAGTGTCCCACCGGACGGAATGGTCACTGCTCGAGCGGCCGACGATCCAATTCTTCGGCGTGCCAGCGCGGAAGTTGCCTCCGCCATCGTTTTGGCTCGACGGGCCATGCGCCCGCTGGAAGAATGGGGCCGGATGGATCCGCTGCGATTGGGATTGGTATTGAACCTGCGAGACCAAAACGAGCAGCGTTTCTCTGAGCTTTTGGCGTTGCTCCGTGAACAAAGCCTCGGGACGGGTGAACCGATCATGGCCGTTCCCTTGGGCACGGATCTACGGGCGCGAGTGGGGAGCATCTTGAATCCAGCCGTGACGTGTATTGAGGATCTGAAACCGGGCATGACCCTAGCAGGTGCCATCAGCAACGTGACCAAGTTTGGCGCTTTCGTGAATATTGGGATCAAGAATGAGGGTTTGGTGCATATTTCGGAGTTGTCCGACGAATTTGTTGGCGAGCCATCGGAGGTCGTTAAGAGCGGGCAGCAAGTTACTGTGCGTGTGTTGTCGGTGGACTTGGAGCGCAACCGAATTGCATTGACGATGCGGTCGGAAGGTCGCATGGGGAAAAAGCCATTGCCTCGTTCCCTTCCAATGGAAGATTCGTATTCGACGACTGCCCCTACACCCGCCCCGTCCCGCCCGGACGAGCGCTCAGAAGGCGACGTCGGCAGCCGAAGCAAGGCTTTGCAAGATCTCGAGAGGCTGTTCCAAAAGTAAGCAGTTTTTCGATTGTTTTCGCTCGGTCTTCCATCGCGACGAAGCCTATTGACCTCACGGACACAGTGCGCCAGAGTGGCGCCCTCAAGGAGGCTTCATGGGCGCGCTAAAGGGAACACTGACGTATACAACATACTATGTAGGAAACGAGCCGACTGAGGGGTTTCGGGACGTACTCATCCAGGAACTTCAACGCCATCGGCATCGAGAAATTGACGTCGAAGCGGGTCGCGATCAATCACTCGGTTGGGTGGTGATGGGAGCCCCATGTTCCCGGGAATTTACA
>CAUZBV010000090.1:0-9906 GCA_963578115.1 Myxococcales bacterium | reverse complement strand
ATAGACGGTGATATGAACGTAATTATGGGCTTGCTGGCAGTTGTCACCAGCCCCTAATCACAAGAATAAATAATATATTTATGATTCTAGTGAGTTATGCGTGTTTCCTTGACAGATGAGGGCTCACCATTAAAATTCTTGCGCCCGCGTCAGTACCTGTGAGGTTGGAGGGATCGTCTTGCAGCGAGATCGCACGATCGAAGAAGTTAAAGAAGAGATTAAGTATCGAACCGATTTGGCTGCAATCATCGGTGAATACGTTACGCTCAAGAAGGCCGGCACTAGCTTCAAAGGACTGTGCCCGTTTCACGGGGAAAAAACACCCAGCTTCCACGTCAAACCGCTCGCCGGTTTTTTTCATTGCTTCGGTTGTGGAAAGAGTGGCGACGCCATTACGTTCGTACAGGAACAGGTCGGCTATTCGTTCATGGAGGCGCTTCGGTACTTGGGAGAGCGATGTGGAATCGAGGTTCCAGAGACCGCCTCATTGGAGTCCCCAGAGGCCCGTCAACAGAAACGTCAAGCGCGAGACCGGTACTATGCAGTCAACCGAAGAGCCACAGAGTTTTTCGAAGGCAAACTGAGCGGACAGGCCCTTGATTACCTGACGGCATCGCGAGGGCTCACCACAGACACCATTGAACGGTTTCAAGTGGGTTTTGCGCCCGATAGTTGGGATGAGCTCGCACAACTCTTTCATCGAAGCGGACCGGAGGCAGTGCGTGATGCAGAAACGGTAGGGCTCATCTCGAAAGGAAAAAGCGGGTACTATGCGCGTTTTCGTAACCGAGTGATGTTTCCGGTCCACAACCGCACCGGAGAAGTGGTGGCATTCAGCGGGAGAGATTTGTCCAACAAACCCGACGCGGCCAAGTACTACAATTCGAGTGACTCGAGCTTATTTACCAAGGGAAAGGTCTTGTTCGGCCTCTTTCAAGCTCGCCGCGCCATCCGTGACAAGGACAGGGTCATCGTTGTGGAAGGCAATGTGGACGTGTTGTCACTTTCACAAAGCGGATTTGCAGAGACGGTCGCCCCGCTGGGGACCGCTCTGTCCAACGATCAGTGTAACCTGCTCAAACGCATGTCGCACAACGTGATCCTCATGTACGACGGCGATGCTGCCGGACGAGCTGCGACGATGAAAGCGATCCCCTTGCTGCTGGAGGCTGGATTGTCGGGAAAAGTCGTCGTCCTACCTGACGGCGAAGATCCAGACTCATTGGTCCGCAACCAGGGACGTGAGGTCATGGAAGCACAGATCGCAAAAGCAGCGCCCCTGTTTGACCACATTATTCTCGATGCAATGAGTGATTTTGATGGAACAATTCCGGCCGCTTCGACAGTAGTAGACAAAGTAAGGCCACTTTTTGCTATGCTCGCCAATCGAATTGAGCAGGAGTTATACACTGCCAAGCTGGCACAGCGATTGCAAGTTCGAGAAACCCAGTTGAAACGGTGGCTCCGTACAGGAAACAAAACACACGATGCCACCGACGAGTTGGATGATACGCAAACGAGTCACGCACCTCAATTGGAGAGGCAACTATTGGGATTAGTTTTGCACCATCCCGAATACCTTCCTCATTGGTTGGCAAGTGGGGCCAGTGAACCCCATGTCACCACCCACGAGGGTATTCGGACCGTTCTCATGCGAGCGCATGAAATACAAAATGACACTGGACGTGTCGATTCTAGTGAGTTAATGGATTGGCTGGCGAGCCGAGGACTCCACAACGCGAAGAACGCCGTAGCGACACTTCTGTTGGAGGAAGATCCCTACGGAGAAGAAGGTGAGCGCGCATTTGTCGAAATTATCGACAGTTTAAAAGAGCGTGCAGATCGTCGTGATAGAGATGCAGTCCGCGCGAAGCTGCGCATGATGTCTGCACACGAACAGTTGGATCAACTCAAGAACCTGGGACAAACACCGTGAAGCAACCGATGGACAAGAGCCAAGCTAAGAAAAATGTGGTTTCGTCGCAAACTGTCGTCGAAAAGTTGATCGTTCTAGGGAAAAAGCAAGGATACTTGACGTACGACGAAGTCAACAACCACATCCCACCCGATTTGTTTGGTCCCGACCAAATCGACGGAATCCTTCAGACCCTAGGACGACGCAGTATCCGCCTGGTGGCCACGAAAGAAGATCTAGCCACACCGGAGAGTACCGCTCCAACCAAGAAGGTTGACACCGCCAAAGACAAGAAGGACGACAGCGAGGCCTATCGGACCAACGATCCCGTACGCATGTACCTTCGTAAGATGGGGGCTGTGGCTTTGTTGACACGGGAAGGCGAAATCGAAATCGCCAAGCGAATCGAGACGGCTGAGAACAAGATCCTCGACACGATCCTCAACACCCACGTGTTTGTGGTCGAGATCTTGGACGTGGAAGAACAACTTCGCGAAAGCCAAATCAACATCAAAGAGGTGGTCAGGGGCCTGGAAGTGGACGAGGAAGGCCTGCCAGCACCGGACGCAGCCCAAACCACGCGTGACAATGTGTTGATTAAACTCGAAACAGTCCGAAAACTTTTCAATAAAAACATAAAGTTAGAACAGAAGCTCGAAAGCAACAAATTCACGGCGGCCACGCGGCGACGCAACACCAAGAAGCTCGAAGACAACAGCAAACGACTCATTGAACTGTTGCACGAATGCAACCTCAACAAGAAACGAACGGACCACGTTGTTGGCTTGTTGAAAAATCTTGTTCGCAGCGTGATGAAAGCCCAGCAAGAAATCACAATGGTTCAAAGTCGGCAGGGTCTCGATCTGGAAGGTATGCGAAACCTACTGAAACTGGCTGAGACCGACGAAAAGTCAGCTCAACGGAAGGCAAAACGAAAGAAAACCTCGCTTGAGGATATCGCGGATGCCGAAAAGTCCATTCGTTACTCGTTGCGAAAAGTTCGTCGCATTGAGCAGGAGGCTCAACTGACGAATGAAGAGCTTCGTGAGACGTATCTATATGTATCCAAAGCGGAGCGTGAAGCCGAAAACGCCAAGAGTGAACTCGTAGAAGCCAACCTGCGTTTGGTCGTCAGTATCGCGAAAAAATACACAAACCGCGGGCTTCAATTCCTCGATCTGATCCAAGAAGGAAACATTGGATTGATGAAGGCTGTGGATAAATTCGAGTACCAGCGCGGTTACAAGTTCTCTACCTACGCCACTTGGTGGATTCGCCAGGCCATTACTCGCGCCATCGCCGATCAAGCCCGAACGATTCGGATCCCAGTGCACATGATCGAAACGATCAACAAGCTCATTCGTACCAGCCGCTACCTTGTTCAGGAATTTGGCCGGGAACCCACCCCCGAAGAAATCGGCGAGAAAATGGAGATGCCACTCGAAAAAGTTCGAAAGGTGCTGAAAATTTCCAAGGAGCCCATTTCACTTGAAACTCCCATTGGGGAGGAAGAAGACAGTCACCTTGGGGACTTCATTGAAGACAAACGCATTCAAAGCCCATCTGAATCGGTGATTTCACGCAACCTGTCCGAAAAGACTCGAAAAGTACTGGCAACGTTGACTCCTCGAGAAGAGAAAGTGCTTCGCATGCGCTTTGGCATCGGTGAAAAGGCCGATCACACGTTGGAGGAAGTGGGGCAGGACTTTTTCGTTACACGGGAACGCATCCGGCAAATTGAAGCCAAGGCACTGCGCAAGCTTCGTCACCCGAGCCGATGCAAGAAGCTTAAGAGCTTCATGGATCCTTAAACCGCTCATTGTCTGAGCCAGTCGTTTTTCCATCGCTGATTTCGGTAATTCCGAACAAATTTGTTCGAACGATCACACGAGTCCCTTGACCTGACTTTGCAACAGGCATAAGGTACCGACCTCACAAGGTATAAACCGTTATGCCTTGGTGTGTTCAATGGGCCTGTAGCTCAGTTGGTAGAGCCGGCGGCTCATAACCGCTTGGTCCCAGGTTCGAGTCCTGGTGGGCCCACGGATGGACGATGATAATTTGTAGCGCCGGAGGCATAGGTTGAACGACTTGCTCACGAACTTGCTTGCCCTTCAGTCCGTAGACGACGAAGTACGAGGTTTCCGTACCGAACGAGACACTCTACGAGAGAAGATCTCTCGATTAAAAGAGCTCCTCGCATTGATGACCACCGCTCTCAATGAGAAATGCGGAAAATTGGATGACGCATCACGGTGGTACCGTGAAAAAGAGGCGGAACTTCGATCGGACAATGACAAGGTCAAGAAAGCGAAGATAAAGCTACAATCGGTCACAAAAAACCGCGAATATATGGCGATGCAGCGAGAGATTGAATCGCTCCGTAAGGCCTACTTGGCCAAAGAAGAAGAGATGTTAAAGCTGGTCCAAGCCATCGAAGAGTTCAAAACCAGCATCTCAGCGGAGGAAGAGAAAATCGCCGAGATTCAAAAAGAGGTTTCCGAGGAAGAAACAAGCAACGCAAAGCGGCTTAGTAAACTAGATGAGCAGATTTCGGCCATATCCGGTCGAAAGAATGTCATTCTTGAAAAGATTACACCGAACATCATACGCAAGTACGAACGAATTGCTTCCAGTCGCAGTGGCATTGTGGTGGTCAGTGTAGCCACCTCGGGGGCTTGCGGTGGCTGTAACTTCCGCATTACGCCACGTCAACTCCAACTGGTCTACCGTGGTGACTCCATGGAGACGTGCCCAAACTGCGATCGGATATTGTATCTAACCACCGAAGATACGAGTGACAAGACGAACGAAGCGACCGAGGACGTCAGTGTAGCCGACGCCAGGTAAGACCTTCGTTTTCAATGAACGACACAGGATCAGTAGGACAGGTTGTCGCTGGACCTTGCGGTCTGGAGGAAAGTCCGGGCTTCATAGGACAGGGAGCTGGATAACGTCCAGCGGGGGTGACCCTAGAGATAGTGCCACAGAAAGCAAACCGCGTTCCGCCTTCGGGTCAGAACGTAAGGGTGAAAGCGTGGGGTAAGAGCCCACGGACCTGTGCGGTGACGTACAGGTCGGTAAACCTCTCCCGGAGCAAGATCGAATAGAGGACGTTTGAGAACGGTCCGTTTAATGTCCTCGGGTGATCGCTTGAGCCGCACAGTAATGTGTGTGCCAGAAGAATGGCAGCCACCCTGGGTTGGGTGACCAACCCAGGGAACAGAACCCGGCTTACGGCCTACTGATTGCTGGTCTAGGGGGGAGTAGCTTCGGCTGCTCCCCCTGTCTATTGAAAGTCCGTACCCAGACTGATACGACACCATCCTTGGCTCGTGTTGTGAATTCGACACAGTTCACCCCAAGACTGCAGACATCAGGTGCAACAATGAATAAACCCGAAATGGCATCCCAATACAATCCATCCGAGGTGGAGACGCGGTGGTATCAGAAATGGCGTGAACTGGGACTCTTTCGAGCCGAAGACGAATCGTCTAAACCCAGTTTTTCCATTTCTATGCCTCCCCCCAATGTCACGGGCTCTTTGCACATGGGACACGCACTCACCGCAACGCTGCAGGACATCCTGATTCGCTGGAAGCGCATGCAAGGATACAACGCGCTCTGGCTACCGGGTACAGACCACGCTGGCATCGCGACGCAAATGGTCGTAGAGCGCGAATTGGCCAAAGAAGGGATCTCTCGCTTTGATCTAGGACGCGATGCTTTTGTAGACAAGATTTGGGAGTGGAAACACCACTACCATGCTCGAATCTCAGAACAACATACTCGTTTGGGAATCTCATGCGACTGGGATCGAGAACGCTTTACCCTCGATGAGGGTTTGTCCAAAGCGGTCCGCGAAGTGTTCGTCCAACTGTATGATGACGGGCTAATTTACCGATCCGAGCGCTTGGTCAACTGGTCTCCAACAATGCATACCGTGCTCTCCGATCTGGAGGTCGAGGCCATCGACGAAGAAGGATCGCTCTGGCACATGGCATACCCAGTGGCCGATTCCGATGAAACACTGGTCGTCGCGACGACCCGACCGGAGACCATGTTGGGCGACACAGCCGTCGCAGTACATCCCGACGATGATCGCTACAAACATCTGGTCGGCAAAAGCGTTCGATTGCCGCTGACCGATCGGGAGATCCCCATCATTGCCGACGACATTCTGGTCGACATGGAATTTGGAACCGGCTGTGTCAAAGTCACCCCAGCACACGACTTCAACGACTTTGAAACGGGACGCCGACACAACCTCCCGATGATCAACATCCTGGACAAGGATGCGCATCTCAACGAGAACGTGCCCGAACAATACCAAGGCTTGGACCGATTCGTTGCTCGGAAGCAGGTTGTCGCGGATCTGGAAGCTGCGGGGGCGATGGTTAAAGTGGAACCACACGCCATGAGTATTGGCCGCTCCCAACGTTCGGGAGAAATCGTTGAACCCATGTTGAGCAAGCAGTGGTTCGTCAAAGCCGACGTGCTCGCCAAAGAGGCCATCCGGGTCGTGGAAGACGGCGAGATCCAGATCATCCCGGAACATTGGAGCAAGACGTATTTTCATTGGATGCATAACATCCGTGACTGGTGCATCTCCAGACAGCTGTGGTGGGGCCATCGTATTCCGGCCTGGTATTGCGATGATTGTGAAGAGGTTACCGTTTCACGTTCAGACGCTGAACAATGTGCGTCGTGTCACTCCACCAATATTCGTCAAGACGATGACGTGCTGGACACCTGGTTCAGCTCAGCGCTGTGGCCCTTCTCCACATTGGGATGGCCCGAAAAAACACCGGCGCTTCGCACATTTTACCCCAATAGCGTGATGGAGACCGGCCACGACATCCTGTTCTTCTGGGTCGCTCGGATGATCATGATGGGCTGCCACTTCATGAAGGAGCTTCCCTTCAAGACGGTCTACCTCCATGCCATGGTTCGAGACGAACGCGGCCAAAAGATGTCCAAGACCAAGGGCAACGTCGTCGATCCATTGGAGCTGATCGATGAATTTGGTTGTGATGCATTGCGCTTTAGTCTGGCGGCCCTCACGGTCGCGGGGCGAAGCATCAAACTGTCCAAGGACCGCGTGGCCGGATACCGGAATTTTTCGAACAAGATCTGGAATGCGTCCCGTTTTGCTCTGATGAACCTAGAGGATTACACACCCGGGCCTGCGCCTTCGACCTTGTCGCCACCCGACCAATGGATCCTTTCAAAACTCCAAAGCGCGTCGGAAAAAATGAATAAGGAGTTAGAGGCGTTTGATTTCGGGGCTGCGGCCAACACGGTCTATCATTTCTTCTGGCATGAATTGTGCGATTGGTACATCGAGTTGGCCAAGGTCAACTTTCAAGGGGAAGAGCGCGCAGCAACACAACACACTCTGTGCACTGTCTTGGACGGCGCACTGCGGCTCCTACATCCGATCATGCCTCACCTCACTGAAGAGATTTGGCAGCGGCTTCCATTGGAGGAAACCCAAGGCGAAGCTGTGACACTGATGGCACAATCGTATGCGTTACCCTCCTTGGATCATGGAGGCACAGGGGCTGATTCCTTCGACGAAGTCATTCAAATCATCACCGACATTCGCACCATTCGCGGGGAGAATGAAATTCCGCCATCCAAACGAATTCATGCGATCCTCAATGTAGACGGGGAGACCGAATCGCTCCATGCGGCACAACAATACATCGTTGCACTTGGACGCTTGGAATCGTTTGACATCACCACAGGGACCGAGGTTCCTGAAGGCAGCGCTGTAGCTCGTTCTGGACGAGTCGAAGTGATTGTTCCCTTGGAAGGATTGGTCGATTTTGACGAAGAGCGACGCCGGTTGACCAAGCTATTGGCCAAACTCGACGAAGAGATCGGGCGTGTGGACAAGAAACTGAACAATCCCAATTTCGTGCAGCGCGCTCCCGAAGCGGTCGTGGAGAAGGAGCGAGGAAAACTCGCCGCACTCCAGGCCGAACGCACCACCTTGGAACAAGGACTTGCCCAGCTTCCTTCCGGTTCTTAGGGTCGAAAACTCGCAAAAATTTGCGAGAATGTGTAGACCGTCGAGTCTCCGACGACCCGTCTGTGCGCGCCCACCCCCACGTGCGTAACGTTGGGATCAACGATGTTCCGAAGATGGCTCGGGCTACGCATCAACTCGGCATGGGCCGCTTCGGGAGTCGCGGCGACCGCGATGTTCTCTCCGGCGGGGATCCCCTGCAAACCGCAGGATTGGAGACGTCGGGCCAAATCTCCACGGCGAGGCGATATGTGGCCAAAATAGCCTCGAGAAGACATGTCCAGGACATGACGTTTTGCCTCTTGTTGAAGGACAACGCCGTTGCGAAGTGGTGTCAAACCCGCCTGTCTACGAACACGGTTGATCAGTGCCATCGCACGCAACTCGGCTTCTTCGACGGTCGCGGGGGGGGGGATGTTGGGCGTCAAACGAATCATGGGGACTTCGATAGGACCATCGCCGTCATCGACAAAGACCTCCAAAAGACTCAAAACCTGTTCGCCGTAACTGTCTTTGGCCTGGACCTCAATGATGTATCGGCCCTCTCCCGCGTCAAAAGGAAGCATGGTCCAAAATGCTCCATGTTGCACGCGGGGTGTCTGCTCTCGCACGTGCCCAGTGGGCGTTGCAACCAACACGATCGGTTCGGTTAAGTCACGGTCCAAGTTGCCATTGAGCAGGAAGCGTTCCCCGACTCGAAGACGCTTTGGAAACGTGGACAAACGAACCCGTCGGCGGACAAACACGATCACAACACGCCATCGCCCATCTTCGGGGGCGATGCCAACGCCAAAATGCGTGACTTTCGCTGTTTTCACATCCGTTTCCAATAGCGAACGTACTCGATCTATGGGATCGATGTCGCCACCCAACGCCACAATGGTGTACTGCACCGGAAGAACAAAGGAATCACTGAGACCCGCAGCCATGAGCGCATTTCGCGTAGGGCGAGTCCCGCCCAACACATAGTGGGCGGCATCCACCAACCGTCGATCGAGGGCCAAGGGAGGTCGGTCCCCGTCGTTAAACGTCTTTTTCACCGCGTCGATGACCTGTTTCTCCAGTGCCGTTGCGCGGACCGTGGTCACTGCCGGATGATAAACAGAGGTCGGACTCTTCGCCCACGCAAGAGAGCTTGTACTGCACAGCACCACGGGAACAATGGTGTACAAAAGCGTTCGAAGGGCTGGAAACGGTCTTAATTGCATGGATGTCACGTTTTGGCCTCTTGTGAGCCAATGTGAGCAGTGTACCGGCAAGCACGAGGTGCGGCCAGATTTCCTCGATGTTGAGATCGGATGATGGCTTTTCGTACCCAAATCCTGTGATATGGTTCGGACCATGCAAGACGTAACAGACATTGCCCGCTCCGCTCGCCAAGCCCAACCCAGTATCGGTACATCGGCTACGGAAACAAAGAATGCCGTTCTTCGACGAGTTGCGGCTACCCTCCGCGCGCGCCAGAACGAGATCCTGGAAGCAAACACCCTGGATCTCGAAGCGGGCAACAAAGCCGGGCTGTCCAAGGCATTAATCGACCGGTTGCGACTGACCCCCGATCGCATAGAGGGCATCGCACAAGGGGTATTGGGCATTGTGGATTTGGCCGATCCCGTTGGACGAATGGACAATGAGACCGAGCGGCCCAACGGATTACGCATCGGACGCATGCAGATCCCCTTGGGTGTCATCGCGATCATCTTCGAGTCCCGACCCAATGTCGTCATTGATGCCGGCGCCTTGTGTCTAAAATCGGGCAACGCGGCCATCCTCAAGGGGGGCAAAGAGGCGCATCATTCCAACGTTATATTGGCCAATATCCTCTGCGAATCGTTGGCGGCGGAGAATCTACCCGAGGCGGTGATACAACTGCTCACGGAACGTTCCCAGGTTGCCGATCTGCTTCAGCTAGACGAATACGTCGATCTTGTCATACCTCGTGGAGGCGAAGGCTTGA
>CAUZBV010000089.1:0-9950 GCA_963578115.1 Myxococcales bacterium | reverse complement strand
GTGTAGAACCGCCCACTGAGTGCGCTCCCATCCAGCAAGTGGCGTGCGGAGATGTTCTGAGCGGACAATCCAACAACATCGAGGGAGCCACCAAGGCCTTCTCTAAGTACACATGCCAAGATTGGTCCAGTGATGACTTCACCGACTCGTTGGAGATCACCTACGAGTTCCTGGCCAATGAGGATGCCATTGTCACCGTGGAGGGGAAAGACGACTCCTCGTTGTATGTGACCGTCCTGCAAGATGTGGGCAACGGCTGCGAAGACGCCACGACCAATTGTTTGACCCAAGACGCCTACAAAGCGCAGTTCAACGCAACAGCGGGCAACTCATACTTCTTCGTATGGGATTCCTGGCAAGGAGCCGCGGTGAGCGACTTTACCATGACCGTCACGTGCTGTACCCCAACCTGTGATTTTGTGTCCTGCGGTGCAGACAACGGCTGCGGTGGAACCTGCGGGTGTGAAGACGAAGCGGTGTGCTTCCAAAGCGCGTGCTGCGTACCATCCTGCGACAACGTAACCTGCAACAACGACGATGGATGCGGCGGCACTTGTGAATGCGGCGAAGGGGCCATCTGCCAAGCAGACGCTTGCAAAGTGTTGAGCTCTGAATGCGCTCCGGCGATGGTCATCAACTGTGAGGACAATCTGACTGGACTCAGCAATGCGATGGAAGGAGCCACCATGGCTTTTTCCGAGTACTCCTGTCAGAACAATCCTACGAATTCCTACGACTTGAACAAGTCTCCTGAGCTCATCATGGAATTCGTCGCTGAGCACGATGGCTATGTAACCGTAAAGGGCACAGACGACAGTTCGTTGGATCTCTTCACGCTCAAGGACGCATGCGAAGACACCGAAGTGACATGCTTGGGTGAAAATAGCGGCACCACAAAGCTCAAGGTGACCGCGGGTGATCTCTACTACTTCGTGTGGGACTCTTGGCAGGGACAAATCATCGACAATTTCTCGGTCTCCGTGGAGTGCTGCACACCGACATGCGATGGCACATCGTGCGGCGATGACGGCTGTGGGGAAATATGCGAGTGCGCAGACGGAGCGCAAGTATGTTTCCAAGGGCAGTGTACGGAGCCCGCATTGGGCGACACGTGCGACGATCCCATTGTCATCGAGAGCTTGCCCTTCTTGGACACCAACGACAACGGTGGTGCCTTCGGGAATCAGTACAACTCGGACGGGCAGTGCGGCAACGTTTCAAAGTTCGGCGACGATGAGCCCGACGTGGTCTATGTCTACACACCGGATACGACCGGCTCGTACCAGATTACAATGCCGGGCTACACCAAGGGCGACGGAGCCAGCATTGTGTGGGTCACCACCGATTGCGACGATTTTACTGCCTCATGCCTGGGCGTCATCGACTTCTACAACTCCTCCGATCCCGCGATCGATGGGTTGACCGTTGAATTGGAAGCAGGCGTAACGACCTTCCTGTTTGTGGACAGCTACTTCAGCGCAGAGATCGGGCCCTACAACCTCCAACTCGACGGACCTCTGTAGGCCACTGGCTAGCGGGCTTCGACCACGGAGCCCGCGCCGTGTCCTCGGTCGCACACCTGTCTTAGAGTGATTCTCTGCCAAGGCGGAGATGGGGCGATTCGCTCCATCACCAACGCGTTATTTGGACGTCTTCGCCTTCTTCGATTCGGCGGCAGGCTTTGCTTTCTTCTTGGCTTTTCGAAGTCGGACAAGACGAATCCGTTCTTCCACTTCGGTAAGCAACGCTTTGGCAGCCGCTGGCGGATTTTTCTGACCACGGAGCGCGTCCAAGACATGGGACCGAGCCGCACCCAACATTCCAGCCTGCATCTCGAGGCGCGCCGTCTCCAACAAAACCTTCCGCCGCTGGCTGACAGATTGCTTGGTCTGCAGCACCGAACGATACTGCTCCAATGCGCGCGCCGTCTTTTTCTGCTTTCGATAGGCACGGGCCAAGTGCAGCCGTGCTGAATACACGCGATGGCGTAATTTCTTGTCCACCAACACGCGATTGAAGCCGTTGATGGCTTGCCCATACCGCTGAGCGCGGTAGTCATTCATGGCCGCCTCGTAGGGCTCGACCTTGACCGGCTCCGCCTCTTGGGTCTCCGGCGCTTCTGGAATCCCTCTTTCGGACGCCGACGACGAAGCTTCACTGGGGGCCATGTCATCGAGTGCCGGCGCCGAAAGAGACACACGGCCGCGCGAAGATTGGTCAGAGCGCGCCTTCTGCTGGACCAAGGCATCTCGCGCCAACACCGGCCGTTTGGCTGCGGATTCTTTCCTCAGTGCCCCCTTTCCTTGCGCCGCAGGTTGGACGGCGATAGGCCTGACAGACGTAGGCGCCGCTTTCGCAACCTTCTGTTGTTCTCTCGCCGGTGCGGGCACCTGCCGTGCGCGCGACCGCGGTGCTTTCGCCAACTTCTTGGCACGCCGCTTACCGGGACGCACCTTTGCCTTGTCAGCAACCACCGGGCTTCGTGGGGCATCGGCCTTCGAAGCCGGTTCCGCGGCGGGCTCGGCCGAAGCGACTCCAAACGATTCCAGATCATCCTCCGTAGCCTCGCTCCGTGCCACGGCTTCGCTCTCTTCAGGGCCCGCGGGCGCCCCTTCATCCATCACTGGGGTGGGTTCATGGGCAGCGGCGACTTCACCGCGAGAGGGCAACGTTGTGGGGGACACGACATCCCGCGGATCGTCTGGCATGTGCGATGCAGTGTTGTCCAACAGATACACACCGGTCACCGCGACCACCAGCACCAGGAGCGCTGTGGCGGCCTGGGGACGGAGTAATGCCGCAGAAAACCGCTGCAGCAACGAGGGTTGATGCTGCTGCGCCACGGCCTTTCGGGCTTCTCGAACCAGATCGTAAAAAAGTTCCTGAGGGGGCTCATCATCCACGACCCGTTGCATCATCGTGCGCGTGGATTGCACGCGAACCAACTCGGCTCGAAGCGCAGCATCCTCTTCCAGTTTCCTCTCAAACGATTCCCGTTCGGATGCATCGAGCTCGTCGTACACATAGTCCAACAACCGATTGTCGTGGTCTTTTATACCCATCTTCTTATCCTACCAGCGTACCACATTAGGCCGGCTCCTCTGCGTAGTCGCTTAATGCGTCCCGCAAGAAGCCCAACGCGTAGCGCATGCGACTCTTGACTGTATTTTCAGGGACTTTCACCACCTCGGATATCTCCGAAAAACTCAAGTTCTGGAATTCTCGCAACATGAACACCTCCCGTTGCTCCGGGTTGAGGCGACTGAGCGCCTCCTGTAGCGATTCAGTGAACTGCCTGTCGGCGAGTGCTCGGTCCCCTTGTCCATGAGGATGCTCGTCTTTCACCAAATCCACGCGGCTCATTCGCCCCGTCTCCGTATCATTGCCTATGGGTTGATCCAATGATTGGTGATTTCGGAATCGTCTTTTTCGTGTGGCATCTATCATTGTGTTTTTTGCGATCGTGTACAGCCATGTCGAAAACTTGGCTCTCTGGCGATACCCCTTCGCTCCTCGAATGACTCGCATGAAAACATCTTGCAGAAGATCCTCGGCCGCCTCTCGATCCCGCAGACTACGCAGCAGATACCGGAAAATCGGTCGATAATACCGATTCAGTAGCTCTTCATACGCCTGGGCATCGCCCTGCTGATAGCGAAGCATCAACTGCTCATCAGAAAGATCGTTCAGCACGCCTGCCATTCCTCGTCGAGACCGACTCGACTTACCCCTTTTAACGATCCACGCCGGAAAAAGTTCTTCGAGACGCAAATCTTCTCGCACAGTGTCGCATTCTAACGCGACGTCGTAGGTGCACCAACCAAGTCACCCGACAACGACGGAAAACCGTGTACATCGTGGCAGGACACCAGGCGCCCGTTCCCATCCGGGAGCAATTCGGGGGCCTGGTCATCACAGTGGGGTTGGCGCAAAGAACAACGTGGATGAAAATGACAACCGCTGGGTGGGCGAATGGCCGAGGGCACCTCACCACCCAAGAGCTGAAGCGCGGACGTCGTCGACGCCTGGGTGGACTGATTCGATGGCACTCCCGGCAAAACGGGAGCGGACGCGATCAGTGCGCGGGTGTAGGGATGCTGCGGATGAAGAAAGACATCGTCACAGGGCCCTTCCTCCACCACTTTTCCCAGGTACATCACCATGACCCGATCGGCGATCCACCGAACCACCGACAGATCGTGACTCACAACGATCAAGGTGAGGCCCAAGGATTCGCGAAGATCGGCCAGAAGATTCAACACTTGCGCCTGCACACTGACGTCCAACGCGCTGACGGGCTCATCGGCCACCAAGAGTCGTGGACGCAACGCCAAAGCACGGGCGATGGCGATCCGTTGGCGTTGTCCCCCGGAGAATGCATGCGGATACCGATCCCCGGCATCCGCGGGTAAACCCACTCGATGCAAGAGTTGACGCACTCGCCGTTCTTGCTCCGTCCCCGTCCCTGCCTTGTGAATTCGAAGCGGCTCCCCAACAATGTCGTGCACTCTTTGTCGCGGATTCAGCGAACCCATAGGGTCCTGGTAGACCATTTGGCAAAAGCGCGTCAGTCGACGCCGCTCCACCCGTGTTGCCGACTTCAGCGACACCCCTCCCAAGGTGACACCGCCCGACGTCGGCTCTTCCAACCCACAAATCAACCGCGCCAACGTGGACTTCCCACACCCCGATTCCCCCACAATCCCGAGCGTTTGCCCCTCGGGAAGCGTGAAGGTCACCCCGTCCAAGGCACGCAACTGGCCGTCGCGGACAGGATACTGCTTTCGAAGGTGCTCGACACGGAGGATCTCACCCATGAAGCCCCCCACCGACACCGTCTCCGGAAGAGATGAAGTGACAGGCCGCCTGCCGGGCGTTCACTGTGGGCTGCAAGCGAGGCTCTTCTCGTGCACACAGCCCCTCGGCACGTGGGCAACGATCGCGGAAGCGACACCCCGTCGGCCAATCCCCAAGCTCCGGCACAGTCCCCGGAATGGCCGAGAGCCGTTCTGCGCGTCTGTCCGCCGCTTGGCGTAAGGGCAAGGAGGCCAGAAGGCCTTGCGTGTAGGGATGCTGGGGATGGGTCAAGACCGAGACGGTTGGACCGGTCTCCACACATTGACCCGCATAGAGCACCACAATTCGATCGCATGTTTGACCCACAACGGCCAAATCGTGACTGACCAAAAGCAACGCCATGGCGCGATCTTGTCTCAGCTGTTCCAAGAGCCGAAGAACCTGCGCTTGGATGGTCACATCGAGCGCCGTGGTCGGCTCGTCGGCGATCAAGAGGTCCGGATCGCCGGCCAGCGCCATGGCGATCAAAACACGCTGGCGGAGACCCCCGCTCAGCTCGTGAGGATACGCCCCCAACCGTTCCTTGGGTTTGGGAAGCCCCACCTGCGCCAGCAACTCCGTTGCCCGATCTCTTGCAGCGCGTCGATTCATCTTTTGATGAACACGGACGGCTTCCACCACTTGTTTGCCGATAGGAATCACCGGATTCAGGGCGTTCATGGGATCCTGGGGCACATACCCGATCCGGGAACCGCGAACAGCCCGGAACGAAACGGCGCCTCCCTCGTCCAAACGCTCTCCGTCAAACACGATCGACCCCGAGGCCTGGCGGACGAAGGGTTCGGGCAACAACCCCAGGACAGCCAACGTGGTCAAGGTCTTCCCACACCCCGATTCCCCGACCAACCCCACCGTCTCGCTGGACGAGATGGACAGCGACAACTCCGAGACCGCGCGGCGGTATCCCTGCCCGGGCACAAGCACATCCACACACAGGTCTTCGACGGCGAGCAAGGTCGTCATGCGGCCATCATGCCCCGCCGATCCCTTCGCTGCAACTGCCTCAATACACGGTTGACCCCTGACGGCCGAGTGCTACAGTTCCGCCCATGGACACGACACGCTTGAAACAATTGGTGCAGTCGACATGGGACAACGACATTGTCCCCACGCTGCATGAGTACATTCGAATTCCCAACCAAAGCCCCGACTTTGATCCGGACTGGGAAGCCCACGGATACATGGAAGAGGCGGTACAACTGGCCCACGATTGGGTGGCTGCCCGCAACATCGCCAACAGCCGCCTGGACATCCTACGCATTGAGGGACGCACCCCATTGCTCTTGCTCGAGGTAGAAGGCACGCTGGCCGGAACGGTGTTGCTCTATGGTCACCTCGACAAGCAACCCCCCTTCGAGGGCTGGCGAAGCGACGAGGGGCTGGGACCATGGACACCGGTTGAACGAGACGGGAAATTGTACGGCCGCGGTGGCGCGGATGATGGCTATGCGGTCTTCGCGAGCGTGGCGGCCATCGAGGCCCTGCATGATCAGAACATCGCTCATCCACGACTTGTTGTGGTCATTGAATGCAGCGAAGAAAGCGGCTCCCCCGATCTACCGCATTACTTGAACGCCCACGAAGAACGCATCGGTCGACCGGACTTGGTGGTGTGTCTCGACAGCGGCTGCGGCGATTACGATCGCTTGTGGAGCACGACCTCACTGCGCGGCATCGTCACCGGAAGCCTGACGGTCAACGTGCTCACCGAAGGCGTTCACTCCGGCGACGCCAGCGGTGTGGTGGCCTCGAGTTTTCGTATCGCTCGCCACGTGTTGAGTCGGCTGGAAGATCCCGAGACGGGACGTATTGTGCCCGATTCGCTGCACGCGCCCATTCCCGAATCTCGCAAACAGCAGGCTGCGCAAGCGGCGGATGTTCTCTCCTCAGCGGTGTTCGACAAATTCCCATTCGCCGGGACTATGCGTCCCATGTCCGACGAGCGAACCGAGTTGGTCCTCAATCGAACATGGCGACCGGCCCTGTCCATCACAGGCCAAGACGGGATGCCGCCCTTGGAGAACAGCGGAAACGTGCTTCGGCCCAGCACATCGCTCAAGCTCTCGCTTCGGGTGCCGCCCACACTCAGCGCAGAAGGGGCCATTGGCATCGTCAAAGAATTGCTGGAAGCCAATCCGCCCTACGGTGCGACCGTAACCTTCTCGCCGGACCACCCTGGGGACGGTTGGGAGGCCCCAGAGACCGCCCCCTGGTTGGAGTCCGCGGTCGCAGAGGCGTCCCAAACTTTCTTTGGTAACGCCCCCTGCGCCATGGGCGAAGGCGGGTCCATTCCATTCATGGGCATGCTGGGTACGAAATTTCCCCAAGCCCAATTCTTAATTACCGGTGTGCTTGGCCCTCATTCCAACGCACACGGACCCAATGAATTCTTGCACCTCGATTGCGCGAGCAAGCTCACCGCCTGTGTCGCCAAAGTGATCGCGGGCTTCCCTCGATAAGGAGAATGACCATGTTGGACATCGGTACCCAAGCCCCCTCTTTTTCACTGCCAAACCAAGACGGCGACACCGTGTTGCTCAGCGATTGGACCGGCAAACGCGTTTTGCTCTGGTTCTACCCCAAAGCCGACACCCCTGGGTGAACGGTTCAAGGCTGTGGGCTCCGTGATGAGCTCCAACGTTTTGAAGCGCTGAATGTGACTGTGGTGGGGATGAGCGCGGATTCGCCCAAGAAGCAAAAGAAGTTCATCGACAAGTATGACTTCCCCTATGGGTTGCTCAGCGACGAGTCGACCGACACCTTGCAGGCCTACCAGGTCTGGGGACGCAAGAAGTTTATGGGCCGCGAATACGACGGCATCCATCGCGTAGCTTATCTGATCAACGAAGAGGGTTGCGTCGAACGCACCTATCCAAGCGTGAACACCAAGAGTTTTGCGTTGGATGTGTTGGAAGAACTGGAAGGAGCGTAGGCCTCGCTGCCTTTGCCATCGCTGGGCATGTCGTCCCGACCGGAGGGCATCCCGTCGGCGCAAATCACTGGGTTGCGCGCAATCGCTCCAGCACCTCGTTGGCAGCCCGTTCACCGGCCTCCAGAGCGCCGTCCATGAAGCCGCACCAACGCGTCGCGGTCTCGGTCCCCGCCCAATGAATCCGGCCCACGGGCTCACGCAGCGCGGTGCCCGATCCAGTCAGCGCACCGGGCGTACCCAATCCCACCGGACAACCGCCGCTCCACGGCTCTTGATTCCAGTTTTTCTCCACATACCCGACGGGCTTGCCCGCGATCGGACCAAAGAAACGAACCAGATCCTTCAACACCGCCGCCTTTCGATCCGGGGCGGATTGCTCGCCCCAGTATCGGGCCCGATCACCCGTAATAAACGCAACCAGACCCGGCTGCTTGTCGTTGTGGGCTGAATTGTCATACACGAACGACACGGTTGCCGAATTACTGAGCGCCTCTCCGGCGTAGCCTTTGTTCCGCCAAAAGGTCCTGTCGTACAAAATGAGGCACTTGATGGTGTAGCCCATGGGCATCCGTTGAATCAGCTGGTCACGGAGCGGTGGCATGGGCGGCACAAAACGAATGTTGCCCGTCAGCACAGGCGGCAGCGCCAGAATCACGTAGCGAGCCTCAAAGACGCGCGCGTCGTTGTACACGACCACACCGTCGACTTTCTCATCAATGCGAGAGACCGGCGCGCTGAGCACGATGTGCCCTTCAAGATCTTCGGCCATGCGTTCCGACAGCGTCTGCGCACCGTACACAAAACGCTCCTGTTGTGCCCCGTCTTGCACTTGCACCAAACGCTCCAGCGTGCCCGCAGATCGCACATAATGCAGCAGAAAGAGGAGTGAAATCTCGTGGGGTTCGGCGGAAAAAATGGCGTTGATGAGCACGTCCACCATGCCTTTGACGCCGCGACCAAAGAGATGCTTCTGCTGGAAGGCTGCCACCGACATTCGATCCCATTCGAGCGCGTCTTGTGCATCGTACGGTCGCCCTATGGGCAGTGTATTGGCCAATCGATTGATGCGTTTGATGAGCCGGTCCAACTGGATCAAATTGAGCAAACCCAGCGAGGGAATGTCGCCGGAATACGTCTTCTTTCGACCATCGATCTCGATGATCTTGGTGCCTTCATTGTACGTGGGAAAGCGAGCCACGTGCAGCTCATCGGACAACGCCAGCACCCGATCTTGGGTGGGGCCCACCCATTGGCCGCCCACGTCCAGTCGGGCGTTGCCGATTCGTTCGCTTTGGGTTCGACCGCCCACGCGATCGCGCGCTTCGAGGACCTGCACCGAAACACCCGCTTGGGTCAAACATCGGGCGGCATACAATCCCGACAGACCGGCCCCCACAATGATGACATCCAACTCGCTCATCCACACTCCTCAACAATCATCCGACCACAACTCGCATCGCACTACAAGACTGCGAACCTTGACCCGATTCTCCGGGCTTCGTACCGTGGAATCATGCGAATAGGATTGATCCTGGCAGCGATGTGGCTATGCGTGGCCTGTGAACCCAAAAAACCGGACCCTGCACCGCCGGGTGGTGGAGATTCTGTGATTGGCTCGGACGCCCTGATTCCACCGGGAGTGGATGTGGATCTGCCACCCAGCCCCAGCACGGTCGATATCGATGGTGGAAAAGTCAACGTATGGCAAATACAAATCGCCACCGTCACCGAAGAGACGGTCTCCAATCTGGCCGTCGCGCTTGGCTTTGATTGCGCCGTCACCGACAAAGCTATTTTGGACAACACAAACCCCAATGAATTTGTAGTCACCAGCCAAAAAAAAACCCTAGCGCTTCATCGTAAAACCGGTACCTTTCAATTTCGGGATGAGACTGCCTACGAGCGGGGAGCACCAACACCCTCCCTGCTCTCGGACACCGACGCCCAGGCGGCCGCTGGAACGTTGTTGCAGGACCTTGGTTTGCTTCCGCCTTCCCCACACTATTCATCCTTCCGGGTCGGTACTGCCGGATTGGCCGGAACCGACATCGACCGAGCGGTCCGTGTGCTCTTTGTTCCGCAATTACAGTTGGGGGCTAAGAACGGTCAGTCAGTCATGGCCCCCGTTCGCGGTGCGGAAATCGCCGTGGATGTGGGTGAT
>CAUZBV010000088.1:0-9973 GCA_963578115.1 Myxococcales bacterium | reverse complement strand
CGCGCAGGTGGTGGCCGAGCCCAGCATGCCCGAACACCAACATGGTACGTTCCCTCAGTTCACAACCGCCACGACTATGGAGTTATCCGGTCAATACCAACTGGGCGAGATGGATCTCTTTATGCCGGGGGTTTGGCAGATTGACATCCGGATCAGCGTGGGCGACGGTTCGGAAGACCAAGTTCTCTACTGGTTCGAACTAGAAGGATAATCATCGGGCATGAAGTGGAGTGGTCTTACGGTACTCATGCTATGGCTCTTGAGCGTCGGTTGTTCCACGCCGGGCGGCGATGGGCCCGCGTGTCTGGATCCCTTGCCACTTGATTGTGCGCCCCTCTACGAGCCCACCTTCGACAACATATTTGGTCAGACCTTTACGGGCTGTTCGGTGGGCGGTTCGTCCTGCCACTCGGAGCAGGGCGCCAAAGGCGGCCTGATTCTGAGCGACAAAGCCACGGCGTACTCGCTGCTGGTCGATCCGCCCAACACAGCGCCGCGTGTTCTACCCGGTGATCCGGAGTGCAGCCTTCTGATTCAGAAGTTGGAGGCATCCAGCCCCACGGTGGTGATGCCCCCAGGCAATCCCTTGGTCGCTTCGGAGCGTTGCGCCATCATTCAATGGGTGCGACAGGGAGCCAATCCATGAGGGGTTGGATTGTATCATTGGCCCTTGGCGTGATTACCGGGTGTTCGGGGGGAGTCAGCACGCCCACGCCCGACGTACCACCGCCGGACTATCTCTCCAAAGAAGCCATGCTGGATCCCGCGAGCTGTGAGGAGTGCCACCCCGCGCACTTTGAGGAATGGGCTGGTAGCATGCATGCGTATGCGTCCTTGGATCCGGTGTTTTTGGCCATGAACGCACGGGGACAGCGAGAGACCAACGGAGAGCTCGGCAAATTTTGTGTGCAGTGTCATGCGCCCATGGCGTTGGCGTTGGGCCTGACCACCGACGGTCTGAACTTGGCGGAGTTGCCATCGCACGTGCAGGGCGTGACCTGCATCTTCTGTCACACGGTCGCGTCGGTGGAAGGAGCGCACAACGCACAACTCACCCTGGCCGATGATTTGGTGATGCGGGGATCGTACATCGATCCCGTACCCAATGAGGCCCATGCGTCGGGCTATTCCGCGTTGTTGGATCGCAAGCGCATCGAGTCAGCCAATTTGTGCGGAAGCTGTCACGACATCAAGACCCCCAAAGGAGTGCATCTGGAGCGCACTTTCGCCGAATGGAAGGACTCGCTCTTTTCCAACGAGGTGCCCGGACAGCAGCAAACCTGCAGCGATTGCCACATGAAAGGAAGAGACGACGTTGCCGCCGATTACGAAGGCGTGTTTTTCCGGCAGGTCCACAGCCACCGGATGGTGGGTGTGGACACAGCGCTCACCCCCTTTCCCGATATGGAAGCGCAGAAAAAACAGATTGAAAAGGAGCTCAAGTCGGCCGTTCTGGCCACGCTCTGTGTCAAGGAAAACGACGAAGGTCAGGGTGTGATCGCGGTGGGTTTGGAGAATTTGGCCGTGGGCCACGCTTGGCCCAGTGGGGCTGCTCAGGATCGGCGGGCATGGGTAGAGATCCAAGCCTTCGATTTCGAGGGCAATGTTGTCTACGAGTCAGGAATGGTTCCCGAGGGTGTCGCGATGACCTCCATTGAGGATCCGAATCGATGGCGTTTGGGTGATCGCACATTCAATGAGGCGGGCGACGAAGTACACATGTTTTGGGATGTCGATGTCGTCGAGTCTGACCTCTTGCCCGCTCCCACGGCGCTCAACCCCTGGGAGCCCGAGTGGATCGACGTTCACCGGCGACGAGCGGTGGTTCTGGATGGGCCCAAGCCCGATCGGGTCACCATGCGCGTTCGCATACGACCCATGGGTTTGGATGTGCTCGATGATTTGATTGAATCGGGGGATCTCGACCCGGTCTATCGCGACGGCATTCCCACATATACGTTGGGATTTACGAACTTGGAATGGTATGAATCGGAGGGGTTGGAATGTGTGCCGGAAGGGCACATCGATCAGGCCCCCTCAATGTAGGAGATGAACATGTCACGGCGTTGGACTCTTGTCGGAATGATTGTGTTGGGCGGAATCTTGGTCGCTTGTGGAGGAGACGGGTCATCGACCGGCGATCCCGACACCACGCAAGACACGGGGACACCCCCACCGGATCTCGGGCCGGCACCGGATCCCGGTCCTGTTGAAGACACGGCTCCACCACCACCCGCGGGTCCCGGCGCAGTGACGCTTTCGATTGACCATGTCTTTGATGGACAGCCTTTGGCTTTGGGAACCGATGTGACGGCGCCGGATGGCACGACGCTGCAAATCAACGTGCTTCGCTACTGGCTCTCCAATGTGCAATGGCACCAAGCGGATGGCAGCAGTCATGTGGTTCCTGCCTCGTATTATCTCTTTGAACAGACCGCAGAGAACACGCGCAACTCGCTCACCATCGCCGACATTCCGGCGGGTGACTACACGGGGTTCACAATGGCCGTGGGCGTGGATAAAGAGCACAATCACAGCACCGACGTGTTCGAAGGGGAGCTGTCGACCGCCGTGGAGATGGACTGGGGATGGAATTCCGGTTTCATCTTCTTCAAGATTGAGGGCGAATTCGACGACAACGGTGCTATGACTTTCTTCAAGGCGCACGTGGGCAAAGATGATTTGTATCGGGAAGTAACCCTGACCTTTGATGCCCCCATCACCATCGATGATGCACACCAGAGTGCGGTACAGTTGTCAGCGGAGGTAAAGACGATTTTCAATGGATGGAATGTCTCAAGTGCACCCTCTATCGTGGGTGGACCGACGAACAGTCCCGCTGGCAACGTGGGCACCAACTACAGCCAATGGTTCTCCCTCCTGGCGGCCACCAGCGAGGAGTAAGGCGGTGAAACGCCGGCTGTTGGTCATCACAGCAACGGTGCTCTCTATCGGGTGCGCCAGTGACGATGGGACGGCCAACAGCTCACTCACCCTACCGATGGTTCCTGTGAACTTGGCGGACGCCATACCCAGTCCCGAGCGCAATCCCCTGACGATCGATGGCGCGGCGTTGGGCCGACGGCTCTTTTACGATCCCCTCTTGTCCGCCAACAATGAAGTGGCATGTGCCACGTGTCACATCCAAGAGCACGCATTTTCGGATGGAGATTCTGTGAGCAGCGCGGGTGTGTCCGGGCAAGCGCTGCTTCGGAACACCCCCGCCCTCATCAACTTGGCCTGGATGGACGGGTATTTCTGGGATGGTGGTGGCTACGACTTGGAGTCCCAGGCGTTCGCACCCATCGAGCATGTGGACGAGATGGCGCAGGACTTGAACGAATTGATGGACGAGTTGGCCGCGCATTCGGACTACCTCGCGCTCTTCTCCGCTGCCTTTGAGGACGGACTGACCCTGCCCAATGTGGTGCGGGCGCTGGCGCAATTTGAGCGCACCCTCATCTCGGCGAACGCGCCCTATGACCGCTTTGTTCGGGGCGAGGATCCCGATGCGTTGACAAGCTCGGCGTTGCAGGGAATGACAGTGTTTCAAGACCGATGCGGCGGATGCCATGCCACCGACTTTTTCACCGATCACAGTTATCGGAACAATGGATTGGACACGGTGTTTCCAGACGATCACGAGCGAGTGGCGTGGGGGCGTGCACGGATCACCGATGATCTGGCGGACTTGGGGAAGTACAAAGTGCCGACGTTGCGGAACATTGTCCTGACCGCGCCCTACATGCACGATGGGCGCTTCGAAACGTTGGAGGACGTGTTGGAACACTACCGCTTTGGTGTCCAAGACACCGAGACCTTGGATCCCTTGTTACGCAGTGACGAGGGCGCTCTGGGGATTCCCATGACCGATGACGAGGCGACGCTTCTTCTTCTCTTCTTGGAGACCCTCACCGACGAGGACTTCGTGACCAACCCCGCCTATTCAGCGCCATAGACTAGGGACAGGCGCCGGGCGATTGGGCGGGCATGTCGTGTTGCCGAGCCACACAGAGGTTGGTGTAGGTTTGGTTGTCGCACCCACACACCTCCGGCCACTGCAGCCCTTCGCAGCTCGCGGGACGGGCCGTACAAACTCCTTCGAATTCACACTCGCCCGGCGGCCATTTGTCGCAGTAATACGAGGCGCCGTCTTGCCAATAATCTTGGCCGCATTGGCCTGAATTCGCGACGCTCCCGGTACACGTTGGCAAACCACCGTCGGGCAGACAGGCGCCGTCATGGTATTTGGCCACGTCGGCTTCCAGTCGTTCGCAGACGTTTTGGTACGTCACGTTGTCACAGCCGCACTGAGGTGTGCTCTCGCAGTCCTCGGTGCTCTTGCACTGGCCGGGCCAGTACTCATCGCAGGCCTGGATGTTGCATTTTTGTCCCGCGCCGCAGACCTGACCCGTCATGCCTGCACAGGCGATGCCTTCTTCGGTGATGCACGCACCTTCGTGCCAGACACTGACGCTCGAGGCGTTGGCGGTGCAGGGGTTGGGATAGATGACGCCATCGCAGCCGCAGACCACCTGGTCTTTCTGCTCACAGTTGCTCGCCACGGGCTTGCAAAGGCCATTTTGCCAGCAGGTACCATCGCAATAGGTGCCCTGGGGACACATGGTGTTCATGCCCACGAGGCATACGATTCCGCCGCTTTCGCACGCCTGCATGCTTTCCACATTTTGATGGGCCATCCCAGCGATGCAAGCGCTGTCGAAGGTCTCCTCATTGCACGTGCACACCGGACTGAGCTCGTCCGGGCAGAACATGGGGGGGATAGTGCAGGAACCCTGTGCCTTGGTGCTGCAGCCGTTGGCTTTGCAGTAGCTGCCATCGGGACAGTCATTGCCGCTTGCCTTGCAGGAAATACCCAGGTCCACTTCTTGTTCCGGATCACCGACGTCGGGTGTGGGCGGTGGGCCGTCGTCCTGGGGGGGCGTGACCGTGTCGACCGGTGGGGGCGGCGCGGTATCTGTGGGCGGAGGATTGGTGTCGGGTGTTGGAGCGGTAGTGTCTTTGTTGGTGGGATCGGAGGACGATCCCCCGCCACAAGCCAGCGCACACACACATGCCAGTCCCATCAGGATGTGGGCCCATCGAATGGTATTGACCCTTTTCATTGCAACCATTGTCTCCTCCGTCTCTCGATGCTCTCTAGGGTACGAGCATCTAGTCGCCGTGGTGCTCAATATGCACATCGGCGCGTGTGCTGTCCATGATGTTCTGCAGGACGAACCAGGCGATCTCATTTTCCTCCTGCTTGTCGAAGTCGACGTGATCCCACAGAGTGCCCAGCGTTCGACGCACCACGACCAGCGCCCCCTGGTTCGCGATGTCCACGACCGTCGTGTCGGATGGTGACCAATCCACAAATGTGCCGATTCCCAGATCGGTTTCGATGCGGAAGGGCGAGGAGTGGTCGTCGTGAGGTCCCTGAACCGATCCCTCCAAGAGCAACGTGATCCCGGCCATCTCTTGCGCAGAGGCGAGCCCGACGGCGTCCGCATCGGCCGGGCCCAACACATAATGCACCCGGCAATAGCGATGGTCTGTGACCACGATGGGCTCGGTCGTGATGTCTTGGGGGTTTGTGAGCGATTCCACATGCATCATCGAGAGGAGCGAAGGATCCGGCGCGATCTCTGAGTGGCCGGCACGGGCCGTGGGGATCCCCACCAGGTCGCGCCAACCGAATCGCGTTGCCATCCTCTCATCGTCGTCGCAGGGGACGAGTTGGAGGGCGTAGTTGGTGATGAATCCGCTGGTGACTTGAATCGAGTAGCCCAGATCGTTCACGACGGTCCAGCCGCCCTCTTCGGTCGGGGTGGCGTCGCCCCATGCCCATTCGGTTCGATACTGGATTTCGTGTAGGCCGGGTGCGAGATACGTGGGCTCGGACGATTCTTCGGGAGCCGAGCAGACGCCTCCAACCAGTCCAATGAGGGTCAAGAGGCCGACGCGAAATCCGCGATGTGAAGGTGGATAACTCACGCTCTAGGCGGGCGGTCCGCCGCCACCCGGAATGCAGATTCCATTGGGGTTGCAGTTGAGCTGTTGGCCGTTCATACCCACCGGGCAGTCGGCGTCGCTGCTGCATGTGGGCACGCAGATCTGGTTGCCGTTGGGTGTGGTGTGGCAGGTGCAATCCACCGAACCTGCGGGACACATATTGTCGCAATCGGCTTCCGTCTCACACGAGGGTGGCCCTCCACCGTTGTTGTTTCCGGGGCCGGGTGGTTGGTTTCCACCGCCTCGATTTCCGCCGCCGCCGGTGCCCACAGCGGTGCCCGTGTAGCATCCCAACACATAGGGGAAGTCCGCGGTGGCGTGGTAGCGATACTTGCCGTCGGGGCCGAAGCGACCGTTGCATTTGTCGAGGTATTCCGGGCTGTCTTTGGCCATATAGTGGTAGGCCCCCTCTTCATTGGCAGGGTACACGTTTGCTGCGCCTGCGTTGTCGTCGGGGTCCCACGCGTAGTTTTTTGGATCGGCGCCCGGTTTGACCTCCCAGCCGCTCTTGAACTCGATTACGTCGGTGCACGCTTCATCCACACAGCCGTACGAGCCGTAAATGGGGAAGCCATCGGCTGCGAAGCCCAACACAGGGGAAGGTACCGACGAGTCCACGTCCGGATTGGTCCACGGGGTGGCCACCAGGCCGCTGTCTACGAAGCATTTTTGGTTCAACTCATGGTGGTGATACTCGAAGGCGGTGTGCCCACCGCATCCGTCCATAATCCCATTGGCGATGGGATCGCCGTAGAGGTCTGGGATCGGCCCTTCGTTGGGGCCAAAGACCGATGTGCCGTTGATGACCACACCTACGTAGCCCAAAAACGGAATGTGAGACGTCTCGTCGGCCACTTGTGGGTTCAGCGGGATTTGGTACGTGTGGTTGGCTTCGACCAGGGCGTTGGGCGTCATGGGCACAAAGGTGTAGTGAGGCAGGCCGTTGGTCTCCACAATGATGAATTCGTCGTCACAGGTCACGTTCAAGAAGGGATCCGCGTATTGATTTCCGGGTCCGGGGGCTTTGCTCACATCCAAGAAGACATCGCTGGGGCAACTGCTCCAATACGTGCCTCGGACCGGTGGCGATGTGGTGTCGGCCGGTGGCGATGTGGTGTCGGCCGGTGGCGATGTGGTGTCGGCCGGTGGCGATGTGGTGTCTTCAGGCGTATTTCCATCCACGGGTGGGGTCGTCGAGTCGGTATCGCCCGTGGTCGATGAGCCGCCGCATGCGACCAAGAATCCGCTCAGCATGAGGATTGGGAGAACGTTGATTCCAGCCGACTTGTTCATCGTTTTTTCCTCCGATGGCTGGGCACACGGTACCACACTCATTCGGTATCAAACCAGTGCCTTGAGACCTCAGGGGAGCTATGGCATCATGAACCGCCCAAACACGTCAGAAGGGGTTCCAATGGCACTTCAAAGCACTTTTTTCGCCCTGGCAATGAGCGCACTCTTGTTGGTTGCCTGCGGTGGTAGTGGCGGGGGAGCTTCGGTTGAATTTCCCGGGGAGGAGACGGCGCCCCTCAACAGCTTGACGGATGCAGAGTTGACCGACATTTGTGAAGCGTACGCGTCCAAGGCGTATAGCATTGCGGTGCAGAACAAGGGTGGTACCTGCATGATGGGCGGGATCATGGCCGCGATGTTTGCGGACATGGGCGAAGGGTTTGGTGGCCCGTCCGGAATGAGCTCCGAAGATCTGTGTGAGATGGCATACGGCGAATGCATGGCGTCCGATGCCGGTTTGGCCGATAGCAATTCGGACGATGAATGTGAAACGGCGGCGGCCAACGCGGCTTCTTGTGAGGCGCCCATTGGGGAAGTCGAGGCGTGCTACAACGACATGTTGTCTCAGACCCAAAAGACTTTCCAGGCGTTTAAGAGCCTCTCTTGTTCCAATATTACCAGCGGTCCTCCCTCGGGCACGTCGCCGATCAGCGAGGAGTCTCCGGCGTCTTGTCAGGCCGTGCAGTCCCAGTGCCCAATGGTCATGCCGCACTGACGTGCAGCGTGGGACCTATGAATCGAAACGATGCATCAATGCATGCACATCATGGAGAATGAAACGATGAAATTTACACGCGCTTTGAGTGCCTCTTTCCTTTTGTTTGCCTTGGCCTGTGGCGGCGGTAGCGGTGGCGGAAGCTCCGTGACTGTGCCGGGCGATGAATCGGCGCCGTTTAATGAGTCGTCGGCCGACGACATGATGGAGGTTTGCGAAGATTTCAACGCAACCAAGAGCGCGGTCATTATGGCCAATCTGGATGCGATGTGTCTCGGCATGGGCATCGGGACGGCCATGGACAACAGGACGGCAAACGACGAGATCGGACCTGATTTTGATTGGTCGGCAGCCGCAGCCGCTTGCAAGGGAATCCAGACCGAGTGCAAAGGCATGATGTCCGCGGCGGGGGGCAACCTCTTCGACGAAGACTGTGCAGAAAAGGCCGAAGAATGGGTCGAGTGCACGGCCACCAATGGGGAGATCCAGGCGTGCATCAACTCCGAAATTGCCATGGCAAAGCAGGCAGTTGCGGCGCTCAAAGGAGAGACTTGTGACTCTATCCTCTCGATGGAAGGCATGATTAAGATGTCGTCGTTGTTTGGCACGAACCCTCAAAATGATCCTTGCGACGATCTGCCCTGGGAATGTGACGTATAGCACTCGCTCGAGAGTTGGAATGGGAGAGTTAATCAAGGGGTCCATTTTGGTTTCGTTTGCCCTGGGGATGGTGTGTGCGGTGGCGGTTGGTTCGGGTTTAGATTCTTTCCACATGGACTTTGGGAGAATTCCTGTATGAGAATCAGGCGATGTTTGGGTGTCACTTTCCTCTTCTTTGGGTTGGCCTGTGGCGGTGGCGGTAGCGCCAGCGGCTACACTGTGAGCGTGCCGGGCGATGAGTCGGCCCCCTTCAACTCTTTGTCGGCGGACGAGTTGACGGACCTTTGCGAAGATGTGAACGCAAGTAGGAAGGCGATTATGTTGGGCAATAGCGCAGCTTTGTGTCTGATGAAGGGGGTCGGGGAAGCCATCGGCAATAGGCCGGGATCGAATGTTGATAGGGCGGAAGCCGCCGCGCTTTGCAAGAAGAGCCAGAGTGAGTGCGTAGACACGATTTCATCGCGAATCGACAATAAACTCGATGTCTGTGGGGAGAAGACCGAAGAATGGGCCGCTTGTACGGCCACCAGTGGGGAAATGGAGGCATGCATCAACCTCGACTTTGCCGAGGTACAGCACTTGATTTCAGTGCTCAATGTAGAGACCTGTGACACCCTCGCCACGGAGGAAGGCCTCGACAAGATACAGGCTTTGTTTTTTGATGTGTGCGATGACCTGCCCTCGGAATGCGACATCTAGCGCTTCAAGGGATCGCAAAAGAAGCATTCGCACCGTGTGGCCCAATACGCTATCCTGAGGCGTCTGGCGTTCAGGAGGGCCAACCATGAATCAACATTGGCTGTGGGGATTGGTTTTTGTGGGAGCCCTGAGTTGCGCCAAACCCTGTGAGATCGCGGCCCCAGTCGACACGGGCAATCCCCCGGTGGACACAAGCGTCGCCGACACGGCCAATCCCCCGGTGGACACAAGCCCGCCGCCCACGGGCAACAAACCCACGTTTGCCATGGGTGATCTGCCCAATTCCATGAACGCGTTGTCGACCTTCTTTACCAAGCACATCGACGTGTTTGGCGTGCACGTGGTGGCGACCACCGGCGTGGCCGATGCAAAGATGACCCATGCGGCGCACGTGTTGGCGCAGTATCTGGACAACGACGAAGACGGGGTGGTGGACAACCCTGCGGTCGGGGAAGCGTTGGCCGGCACCCTGGGTGGGGCCACGTTGGTGATGTTCGCCAGTGAGTCGGAGATCGAGAGCTCGGGGATCTTTGAATCCAACGCCATCGATCAGTTTCCGGTCCAGGACTTGTACGCGACGGAAACACACCC
>CAUZBV010000087.1:0-10021 GCA_963578115.1 Myxococcales bacterium | reverse complement strand
CGCGTGAGAACGCGCAAACGGGACAGATCGTAATCGCCGGTACCTGTCGTCAACACGTTTGACGCGTAACGATCCGGATGAAAATGAATGCCGCGATCCCCGTAATCCATCAACGCAAAAAGCACCGCGACCATGGTAAAGCTCGCGGCAGCGATGCCCATGCGAATCAAACGAGAACGCTTCGTACCCGACAAGACAGCCGGTCGAAATTCACGCCAACGGATGGTTGGAAGAAATTCTTTCATCATTCGTTGCACACAGGATATCGCTGTCCATGCGTCGCTGCAAAGGGTGCAATGACGATTCCTGCAAGCTCATGGTAGGATCTCAGCTTCCAATCACGTAGGAGAACGTGTGGCTCAGGCGTCGAACATCCCTACCGATACAGGCTATGAATCGCATCTCGCTTTTCTTGAAGACCACTTGCGTCGTCTCGAAATCATGCTGCGACAGCGAATATTGATCCGAAACAAAGAGGCGAGTGAGTTGGGTACAGCCCCTGTCTGGCCGACCGGAAATGCAGACATCGACCCAAACGACCTTGCCAAGCAGATCAGCACGTTGAACGACACGATCGTTCGACGAAGTGCAGCCACCGACCGAAATAAAGTGCAACTACCGCTGCTGGAGATCGTGGAGCGTTTTGATCTCGATGGGTTTGAACGAGACGTGCTCCTGCTGGCGCTGGCACCCACGCTGGACAAGAGCTTTGGACGGTACTTCGGACTGCTTCGCAATGATCCGCTCCGTCAGCAACTGGACGTGGATCTAGCGTTCTCGGTTCACAGCACGTCCATGGCCGAACGCATCGAGATGCGACGATACTTCGCGCCGAACGCTCCCCTGGTCACCCATCACCTCATCGCGCTGGATCGGCATCGATTGGAGATCAGCGACTCGTTCGTGAGCCTCGGGATCCGACTTCCACAGCGTGTGCTGGGATGGTTGCTGGGCGAAGAAAATCTGGACGAGGCACTGCAAGGATTCACCCAAGTGATCGAGGCCGATGTCACGTTTGATCAAGTGGTATTACCCCCACACATTCACCAGTCCATCCTGACCATGATCAGCAACCACACAGAGTACTTGGAGACGTTGGAGAATTGGTCCATCACCGACTCCATTAGTTATGGGCGCGGCATCGTGATGCTCTTTTCTGGAGCACCTGGCACCGGCAAGACAATGACAGCCAGAGCCATTGCGCACCACTTGGGCAAACGATTGCTCTTGGTCGATCCCCAACAGATCTTCGATCTCAAACGACCCGTTGAAGACAACCTTAAAGACCTCTTTCGAGAGGCGAAACTGCAAGACGCTATCGTTTTTTTCGACGACTGCGAAGGGCTCTTCATTCATCGCACGCAGGGAAATCAACAGTTGTCGCTCATCCTCAGCGCCATTGAACAGTATGACGGCATGATTATCTTGAGCACCAATCAACCCAGCTGGTTGGATCCCGCACTGGATCGCCGGGTGTTGTATCGGATCTCCTTCGACCACCCCTCCGTCAGTCTTCGGCGACAGATTTGGGAGCGCCACCTACCGAACACAGTGCCGGTCGCCGACGATGTAAATTTGGAGCGGTTGGCCATGCTCTACGACTTTACGGGAGGCTACATCAAGAACGCTGTCCTGGTGGCCATCAATCGAGCCCTCATGCGGTCCGAACGCCCTGCTGTCATCCGGCAAGAAGACTTGGAATCCGCAGCAAGCAGCCAATTGCGGTCCCATCTCAGTGAATTCGCGGATCACAATCGGACACCGCTCCGATTGCACGATTTGATCCTGCCTGAAGACACCATGAACCAAGTCCAGGAGATCCTCGATGCAGCCCGCAGCCGCAGCATCGTGCTGCAAGAGTGGGGATTCGGAGAGAAATTCACGACCGGCCGAGGGCTCAGCGCTCTATTTGACGGCGAACCGGGCACAGGCAAGACATTGTGCGCTGAGATCTTGGCGGCGGAGTTGAGTCTTCCACTCTATCGAATTCAAGTTTCCAGCGTGTTGAGCAAGTACATTGGAGAGACCGAAAAGAACCTGACGAAGATCTTTAAGGAAGCCGAACAGACCCATTGTGTATTGCTCTTCGATGAGGCCGATTCGCTCTTTAGTAAGCGAACCGATGTGAAGAGTGTTCAAGATCGCTATGCAAACATGGAGATCAATGTGCTCTTGCAACTCATGGAACGCTATGAAGGCCTTGTTCTACTGACGACCAACCTGAAACACAGTATCGACAAGGCTTTTGAACGCCGTTTGAACTTTAAGATCAGCTTCCCCTTCCCCGAAGCCGAATACCGGCACCAGATCTGGACGCATTTGTTTCCACCCTCCGCCCCCATGGAGGAGGCGATTGATTTTGACGGGATTTCCGAATCGTTTGAGTTGTCCGGTGGCAGCATCAAGAATGCGGTGATTCGATCGGCCTACCGTGCCGCTGCTCGTCCGTCTAAGATCAGCATGGACGACATCGTCGAAGCCGCCAAGCGAGAGTGTGCTGCGGCTGGAAAGCTTTATCGAGTCATGGCGAGTGACGACGACTTCTAGACATTGACGGCACAGGCGCCGATTCCTATTCTGCCAGACGAGCCTACAGGAGATGACCGTGCGACGACTCGACACAAGGGAACCTGGGTTTCAAGCCTCATTGGACGAGCTGCTTCGGGACCGTGCAGCGGGACCAACCGATCCCATCATCGCTCAGCAGGTCGCCGCCATCATCCAAGCAATCCGAAAAGACGGGGACACCGCATTGATCCGTCTTGCGCAACAACATGACGGCCTCCAGGCGAACGCAACAGTCGATGATTTGGAGATCCCAGCCGAACAGATCCAACGCGCGTTCGAATCAACCCCCATTGAAACCATTGAGGCACTCCAAACGGCGGCCGAGCGCATTCGACTGTTCCACGAGCGGCAATGTGAATCCGACTGGTCGATGGAGTCGGATGACGGCACCTTGTTGGCGCATCGCATCGTCCCTTTGAAAACCGTCGGCGTGTATGTCCCGGGGGGTACCGCGGCGTATCCGTCGAGCGTTTTGATGAACGCCGTCCCCGCTCGTGTGGCCGGAGTCGAAGAGATCATCATGGTCACACCTGCGCCCAAGGGGGCCATCGAACCCGCTGTGCTGGCCGCGGCAAAAATCGCCGGCGTGGACCGAGTATTTCGCGTGGGAGGAGCACAAGCCATCGCCGCATTGGCGCTGGGCACAGCGACGATTCCCAAAGTGGACCGTATCGTCGGCCCGGGAAACATCTGGGTGGCCACCGCCAAGCAACAACTCTTTGGTGTCGTGAACATCGACATGATCGCCGGCCCCTCGGAGATCTGCATCATTGCCACGCAAGAGGGTGGCGCCACCGCGGAACAACTGGCCGCCGATCTACTCAGTCAAGCCGAGCACGACACCCGCGCGATGGTCTGCCTGATCAGCCCCGAGGATGCCCTCATTGAGCGCGTAGAAGAAGCGCTCTGGCGTCAATTGGAACACCTGCCTCGAGAGCCCATTGCACGCGCGGCCATAAACAACTGCGGAATGGCCATCCATGCGCGCGATCTGAACGACGCTGTCCACGTGGCCGAACACATTGCCCCCGAGCATCTGGAGTTGGTGATCCCAGACGCGGATGAAGTCAGTAAGCGGATCCGAAACGCCGGGGCGATCTTTTGTGGACCTCATACTCCGGAAGCTGTTGGCGACTACATCGCTGGGCCAAACCACGTTCTCCCCACATCCGGATCGGCCCGATTTTTCTCTCCCTTGGGCGTGTACGATTTTGTCAAACGCATCAACGTGATTCGGTTCTCGCGCACGATGTTGGAGACCTTGGGACCCAAAACCATGCTGCTAGCGCATACCGAAGGGCTCGCGGGACACGCGGAGAGCATTCGACTCCGACTCGAACAGAACGATGAGCCGGGCACTCCCGGATCGGGGGTCTGACCATGTCACAGGTCGATATGACGCGCTTTCCCGCACTTCGCCCTCTGATGCAACAGCGCGAACGACAAGCCAACTTGATTCGAATGAGACGTCAACTGGATCCGATGGGCGGAAACGCCATCCTCGCCTTTTGGCAAGAGCTCTCAGCGCGCATCCAAGAAGAAGACGAGTCCGCCCATCTAAAAGGCCTTCTCGGGGAGATTCATAAAGACATCGACATGCTGAAAGCACTCCGGCAGACCCTACAAAACCAAAAAGGCCACCCTCAGATCGAGTCGAAACTCCTTCATGTGGTGCGCTTGCTTCTGATGCTCTTGGAGATCGCCGACAAGCTGAAGCTGTGGTACAGGCACGTTCTCGACAAGGACTTGGCCTACATCATGTCCATCAACTTGGCTGCCCCCAGCAAGGCCCGCGAAAAGAAGGACATGGATCAAGACAAGAACAAGAAGGGGCAGAAAAAAGCCAAGAAGGCCCTCGAACAAACCAAAGAGAAAAAGAAAGGGCCCTCCAGGAAGATGGATGCCTAAGCCGGCTCTCCCCAAATTGTAACAATGATCTGTCGCTTGGATCCGCGCCGCCGATGTTCCCACAGATAGAGCCCTTGCCACGTACCCAGGCCCAACCGTCCCGAACAAACAGGGATCTGCTCGGAGGTTTTGGTGACCGCACTGCGCAAATGAGCCGGCATGTCATCGGGGCCCTCCAGCGTGTGGGTGTAGCGGGCATCATGTTCCGGCGCGAGTCGTTCCAGCCAGGCCTCTAAATCAGCCCGAGCAGTCGGATCCGCGTTCTCCTGAATCACGAAAGAACAACTCGTATGCCGGATAAAAACAGAGCACACGCCCGTTTGGATGCCCGACTGAGCCACGATCGGTCGAATGGTATCGGTGACATCATACAACCCGCGACCGCGACTGGCCGTATCGATGGTCACCTGCTGCTGATGCATCCCATGCCCACTCATGATAAACACTCCTCCACCACCGCACTACTCAACGCCATCACATCCTCAAAGAAACCGGGATAGCTGACGGCTGCACAACCCCCACCCTTCAGTTCGGTCCAGCCGTCTCCTCGTGCGATCAGACCCGCGATCGCGCCAGCCAAGGCAATACGATGATCGTTATGACATTCAATCACTCCTGGCTTCAAGGGTGTCGGTCCGTCGATCACGAGACCGTCGGCCGTCTCTTGGACCGCCGCGCCCAACCCGCGCAACATGGCAGCGGTGGTGGCGATTCGATCGGATTCCTTGACGCGAAGCTCCGCCGCATCCGCGATGACTGAACGACCCGAAGCCTGTGTGGCCAACACCGCCAGAATCGGCACCTCATCAATGGCACGTACCAACTGCGAACCCCGGAGATCAAAGGGCTGTAGCGAAGACGACATGGCCTGAATAGTGGCGATGGGTTCACCCCGAGACTCGGTGGATTGTGCGTGGATCCGCGCACCCATGCCTTGCACGATCTCCCAAAAGCCCAGGCGCGTAGCGTTGAAGCCCACCCCTTCGATGGTGATGGCCGAATCGGGCAAGACAAGTGCGGCCGTGAGCAAGAACGCCGCCGATGAAATATCACCCGGAACCTCGTAACGTTCCAAGGACTGCAAAGGGCTTGCCGTGACACTCGTTGCGAGATCCTGGCGCTCTACACCCACGCCCATCTCGGCCAACATCCGTTCGGTATGGTCGCGCGACGGACTTGACTCGATCACCGTCGTCATTCCAGAAGCCTGTAAACCCGCAATTAATACCGCGCTCTTGATCTGTGCACTGGCCACTGGGGTTTGATAGGACATCCCCGTCAAAGGGCCGCCGGTGACCTGAATGGGAGGATAGGTGCCATCGGCGAGCTCGAATTGAGCTCCCATAGCGGCCAATGGCGTGGATATGCGAGCCATGGGACGACGGGACAAGCTGCCGTCACCGCACAACGTGGCTGCAAAGGGCCGGCCCGCCAAGAGCCCCATCATCAGGCGCATGGTCGTACCCGAATTGCCACAATTCAACGCAGAGGAGGGCGGCTGAAGCGCTGAAAATCCACGCCCTCGAACACAAACACCCGTGTTGAGCTCCCCGTCGATCCCGATTCCCAATCCCGACAATACGGTCATGGTGCTGACCACGTCGTGGCCAGTGGGCAACCCATGGATAACTGTGTCCCCGTCGGCGACCGCGGAGAGAATCAGCGCCCGATGGGCGATGGACTTATCTCCCGGCACACGAACCCGTCCGCGGACAGAATCGGCCGACCGAATTCGAATGGTGCCAGCAACTGATTCTCTCATGTCAGGCCGAACGCTCGTCGCCGGTGTAGAGTACCCACGCACGCCCTTGACGTGCGCCCTGTAAGTCCGCTTCCACCTCGTCCCAGCGCCCCTCAACGATCTTTTGCCGTAGCGCCGCCAAACGGGCGTCGAATCGATCCAAACCAGCCAAAAGATTGGCTTGATTGAGTTCGAACACATCGCGCCACAGCGTGGGGGGCGTGGAGGCGATCCGGGTGGTGTCTTTGAATCCACCGCCGTACAGGCCTTCAATCTCCGGATATTCGCCGTGCACATCATTGGCCACACAACACAGCGCATACGCGGTCAGGTGGGGCAAGTGACTGACTGTCACCATCACCTCATCGTGACGATCGGCATCCATCAATTGAACGCGGGTCCCCATCGCTTCCCAAATACGTTTGGCTTCACCCAACGCCCACGAATCCGTGTGTTCGGTGGGTGTCAGCAAAGTCACTGCTTGGTCAAACAGTGATGCGTGCGCTGCGTCCGGCCCGGTACTCTCCGTACCGGCCATGGGATGGGCTCCGACAAAAAAACCGGGGCCCGTCCAGATGCGGTCGACGTCATGAACCAAGTGTTTGGTCGAACCCACATCCATCACCAACGCGCGCGCTTTCAACACGGGCGCAATGCGTTGCATGGTCTCGACAATGACGCGGGGCGGGGTGGCGACCAACACCAGATCCGCATCCCGTACAGCCTCACGGGGATCGGTCACGAATTCATCAACGAGTCCCAACGCACGGGCGGTCGTGCCGACATGCGCCGACAGATCGCAGCCAACTACGTGCGAAATTACACCGCTTTGCCGTGCGCGCAGCGCAAAGGATCCCCCCAGCAGTCCCACGCCGATGACCGTAAGTCGGCGATGAGAGTCACTCATGCCAGGACCTGTGTCAGCGCGTCCAAGAAACGTTGATTCTCTTCGGGCAATCCCACGTTGACCCGCAAGTGGTTGGGCAGTTCGTATGCATGCATGGGCCGAACAATCACTCCTTTGTGCAGCAGTGCATCGAAGACCTCACGCCCGTCGCTTTTGACCTGGAATAGGACAAAATTGGTGTGGCTGGGGGTCGGATGTAGGCCCAACGACTCCAGCCCCCTCACCAACATGTCCAGGCCTTCCTGCGTCGACGCCAGTACACGTTCGAGATGGTCGTTGTCATTCAACGCCGCCAAGGCACCCACCTGCGCCAAGTGATTGGTGTTGAAGGGTTGCCGCACTCGCTCCATATAATTGGCCAATGTGGGCGACGTAATCCCATACCCAATCCGAACTCCCGCCAAACCATACGCCTTCGAGAAGGTCCTCAAGACCACCGTTCTGGGCCGTCGTGACACGATGGAGAGTGCGTTAGGACGCCAATCTGGCCGCACATACTCAATGTAGGCTTCGTCCAGCACCACAATGGGCTCGTCGCCAACACGTTCCAAGAATGATGCCAGCTGCGCCGGAGGAAACATGGTGCCTGTGGGGTTGTTGGGATTGCACAGGAAAATAAACTGGGTCGCGTCCGTAACGCGCTCAGCAATGGCATCCAAATCAAACGTGAGCGTCTCTTTGGGCATTGGCGCTGCCACAAAGGGGATGCCCGCTGCCCGCGCAATCAAACGGTACACCACAAACGTGCTCTGACTGGTCAACATGCCGGCTTGAGGACCACCAAAAGTGCGTACAAGGAGTTCGATAAGCTCGTTGGAGCCATTGCCAAATATCAATTGCTCCGGGGCCACATCCAACCGTTCGGACAACGCGCGTCGAAGGTAGAAAACACCGCCATCGGGGTAGCGATGCATCTCAGGCAGTGCCTGTCGTATGGCCTCCATCGCAAGCGGCGATGGCCCAAGCGCATTCTCGTTGGATGCGAGCTTGATAGCATCTGAAATACCCAGTTCTCGCTTGAGCTCGCTGAGTGGTTTTCCGGGTGGGTACGGAACCAACCCCTCAATGTGCTCGGGCACCAATGATTTGACCATGGTCGCCTCTCCGACGTCATTGGGCATTCTTCGTATCAGTGAGAAGGAACCCCGTCAATGGACTCGCCCTGGACGGTCGGGGATTCCCCGCCAATCCACGCAACATGTTCCAGACTTTCCCGAAAGACTCTGATATAGGATGCTGTGCGCTATGTGCACGTGGAATAACAAGCCCTATTCGACCATTTGAAGTCATGTGTACAACTTGACAAGGGTCAAATCCACCATGAAAATCGAAGACATGCGCGGCATTCGTAGAGGATTGATCGCAACATGTTTCGTTTTGTTGCTCCCCCATTCTTGGGTATTCGCACAACAGCATTCCAATTCTGGCGCTGATTTAACAGCCAATCTACGGATCTATACCACCAAACACTTTGTTCTCAAGAGCGATTCTCCACGTCAATTTGCCGAGGATTTGGGCACAAAGCTCGATATCTATTATGAGCAATTGGGTGAAATGCTTCCCAAGATATTGGGCGAGCCCGTGCAAGCCATCCGAGCGTCGGTGATCTTGTTCGAGAAACAAGACGATTATCAGAAGTATGCCAACCGAAACGCGCCCCAGTTGGTGAACAATGGGGGGTTTTATGACGGGGCCACACGAACCATCGTTACCTACCGCTACAACAACTCTCTGCAACTGTATTTTCACGAAATTCTCCATGCCGTCATGGGGGAGTTGTTCAAAGATCACTACTTCCTGAGGTACTCAAAGAAGCATTGGCCCATTTGGTTCGACGAAGGTCTAGCGGAGTATTTTGGTTCGTTTGAACTCCGGGACGGAACACTGCGTTTTGGTGCCCGCAACAAGACCAAGATCGCCTACTTGCTCAATGCCTTACACACCAAGAGTTTTGTGAATCTTCCCCAGATGCTCACGGCCCTCAGCGACCAGTACAGTGGAGCCACCATGAACCTGTATTACGCCGAGGCGTGGGGACTAATAGACTTTCTGGTTCACCACGAACGGTATCGAAAAGCCCTGCCGCGATTTTTTGCGGCCATCAAAGCAGGGCGTGATGGGTACGAAGCCTTTCAGGAACACTTTTCCAGCGATCTGACCGATCTCAACAATCGTTGGCGGGCCCATTTGTGGAGTCTCGGTACCATTACCGAAGGTTGGCAAGACCTATTCGATGGCCAGTCCATTGATGGTTGGACCGTTCATGAAGGAGGCCAATGGTCCATTCAACAAGGACAAATCGATGGGCGAGGCAATGAAAACTACAACTACTTGATTCGAAGTGAGCTCCCGCGAACGTCGTTTACCTTTTCGCTCGACATCCGACTGGAGGAAGGCACCGCTGGTGTAATCTTAGGAAACAATTATCACGATGAATATCCGTATTATTATCTCGTAGACATTGCCCACAATCAGGTCACACTTCGCCGAGCCTTTAGTGCAACCAAAATCACCACAGTTCGTGATGAACATCCGCATATACCCAGCAAGAATTGGTTGCCAGTCAGTGTCAGTGTGGCCAATGACCGACTGCGTGTGTGGGTCAACGGCCAACTGGTTGTCGACGAGCCGGAACACAAAGAACGCTATTCCCTCTTCGGTGTCTACTTGTATCAAGGTCGAGCACGCTTTCGAAATCTCAGAATCCGTAACGAACCCCCCACACCACCGGCGGCTCCAGCCACCTTGGAACGATAAGTCCACATGGCCAGTCTTTACGACGATTTAAAGCGGGGTGACTTCCACCCCATCTACGTCCTCACAGGGGACGAAGAGTTCGAGAAACGAGGCGCACTTAACGCCATACGCTCCGCAATTTTGGGTGGCAAACCCGACGT
>CAUZBV010000086.1:0-10078 GCA_963578115.1 Myxococcales bacterium | reverse complement strand
CGTGGTGGTGTGTGGGCGCATCCCCCCCAATCCGGCAGAGTTGCTCAACAGCAGTCGAATCGATGATTTTATCGAGCAAGCGTGCCAAAAGTACGACCGCGTGTTGTTTGACTCGCCACCCGTCAACGCCGTCGCGGACGCCATGATTCTAGCGAATCGAATCGACGGCGTGCTCTTGGTGGCCAAGAGTGGTCGCACCACAACCGAAGCCCTACGCCATGCGACCAACACGCTCCAGTCGGTGGCTGCCCCATTGGTTGGTGTCATTCTCAATGACTTGCGAGAAACCCATCTGGGCTACTACCGACACAGCTATTACCGCAAAGGATACTATTCGCTCAGCGACGAGGAACGACAACGACGGGGTGAAAAGCCACCGCTCGAGGTCGTCAAATCCTGAAAGCACCCATCTCTTGGTTAATCCATTCAGGCTTCGATTTGTTCAAAAGGCGTTGGTTGCTATCGTCGACCAGGGAACGCTGTCGGCCATTAACTTCATCACCTCACTCGTGGCAGCGTGGATGTTGCCCAAAGCCCACTTCGGTGCCTACGGCTTTGGACTCTCGTTGGTCTTCTTTGCCCAGACCATCCAACACGCGCTCTTGGGAGAATCCCAGGAGGTACTGACCTCTTCCATCGGTGGGGAGCGGTGGAAGCGCATGGTCGGGACCATGCTCTTTGTGGAGGTGCTGCTCCTTGTGGCTGTGGTCGGCATCATCTTGCTGGCGGCAGCCCTGTGGCCCCACGATCCTATTCCAACGGTTCTCTTGGGCAGCGCACTTTTTTCGGCCACCCTTTTGCCCCACGACTTTGTCCGCCGGATCTTGTTGGCACGATTGCAAGTGGGGACAACCTTGGGTCTGAGTGTCAGCCGATTCATTGCTCATTTTGCGGTGTTGGGTGCGTTGCTTTGGGCCAACGAGCTCACACTCTTCACGATCTACGTTGCGGGGTCGGTGGGGGCAGCAGTGGCATCGTCCATCGGTGGTCTACGAGCCTTGCGCGGCTTGGGGTCCTACATACGCATTCACAAAGAAGAGATGCACGATTTGTGGGCGTTCTCTCGATGGATCATCTTGAAAAACCTCAGCCGGTACATCTTGTTGAACGTGGGCTACTGGGGAGTCGTCTGGATGCAAGGCTTCGAATCCGCTGCGATCTATTCGGCGGGCTACCTCATCGTCGCCGCGCTTTATGTCGTCGGGACGGGATTGTCCAGCTTCTTCACCCCTTACTTTGCCAAGCTCTTCGTGGAGCGCCCCCACCTATTCTCCAAACGCATTCTCCTTTCTTTGGTGGGCTGGATCGTGCTCTTCGGCCCGTGCACCGCCGCGATCATCCTATGGCCCGGGCTCTTACTCTCCCTCTTTTACGGCGACAAGTTTCTCGACGCCACGACCGTGGCCCAAGTGTGGGGCGTCGTGAGTACCATGGGCATCCTGACCATCTTTTTCGACATTGTTCTTAAGTCCATGCGACGGCCGCAAGAGGCCTGGGCCGCTCAGCTCATCGCGATGATTCCACCGATCTTCCTTTTGATTCCGGCCATCAACGCCTTTGGTGTGGTGGGTGCGTTGCTCTGCGTGCTTGTCCAGCGAGTGTTGTTGAACCTGGTGATGGGCTGGCGTGTGCATCGTCTGATAAGCAACCACCGGAATCAGTCCGATAACGCGCACCGCCTCCATGAGACTCCTGAAAATGAAAATATCACGTAAACATCGTCCTGTGTGGCTTGACGTAGAAGACCAAGCACCTGTTAAATTGAGTGCGACTCAACACATGGACAGACCATTGCTGGACAACGAATGAAGCTTTTGCTGTCGGCCTATGCCTGCGAGCCCGGAATGGGCTCCGAACCGGGCGTTGGATGGAATTGGGTCCACCAGGCCGCTCGTCATGGCGAAGTGTGGGTTCTTACGCGGACGTCCAATCGCGCGACCATCGAAGATCATCAAGGGACCCATCCACAGCCGAACATCCATTTTGAGTACCTGGATCTGCCCGACTGGGCACGCTTTTGGAAGAAAGGGCGCCAAGGAATTCATACCTATTACTACTTGTGGCAAACCATGGCGGCGAGCCGGGCTCGGAAACTCCACAAGTCCATCGGCTTTGATTGTGTGCAACACGTCACCTTCGTGAACTCGTGGATGCCTAGCTTCGTGTGGACGAGCGGTGCCCCCTTCATCTGGGGACCCATCGGGACCAACCCCACCGTTCCCGAGGCCTTTCTGGAACGGTGGACGCCAACCGAACGCGCGGAAAACCAGTTGCGCCGAGCGATCACCTGGTCCGCACCACGGATACGACCGGATGTCATGGCGACCGCCGAGCATGCTCAGCACATTGTCTGTGGCTCACAATACGTCCAAGGCCTCTTACCAGAGCGCTTCCGGACCAAGTCCTCCGTCATCTGGCAAAATGGCATCCATGAATCGGAAATCGTCCACGCCTCGACCACATCGCGAGACCCCAATACTCCCCTTCGAGTCATTGCCGTGGGACGACTGATCGCTATCAAAGGCATGGATCGGGTCCTTCAGGGCTTTGCGGCGGCAGATTTGGCGGACGGAGCCACCCTGACCGTCGTAGGAGACGGGCCGTGGAAGGAGCGACTGGACGGCTTGGCGAATGAGCTGTCCATTGAGGATCAGACGCGCTTTACGGGCACCTTGCCCAGAGACCAGGTACTGGACGAGCTGCGAACGTCCGATGTACTTCTCTTTCCCTCCTTTGAGGGGGCGGGGATGGTCGTCATGGAGGCCATGGCCAGCGGACTGCCCGTCGTGTGCCTCGACGCGGGCGGACCGGGCGAATACGTGACCCAAGAGACTGGCATTAAGGTCCCGGTCATCAGCCCCTCACAAGTTGTGGACGACTTGGGCGCTGCTTTGCGAACGTTGGCCCACGATGAAGACGCACGAAAACGCCTGTCCGATGCCGCCTTGGTTCGCGCTCAACAAGCGTTCCTCTGGCGACACCGAGGAGACGCGTTGAAAACCCTCTACGACAACATCAAGGGGACGTGACCGACCAGTCCGACGACAGGACATCGTCCAGGACCATGCCCAGTGTGTGCAATGCTTGTGTGTGGCGATCTCGTACAGACTCATAGCCTTCAGACCATGCACGCAGATGATACAAGGCGGTCCGTAGTGCGTAGAGTGCCACATGAACCCGCGAGCAGGGTAGGCCCAGTTGGTGTCCCACACGCTGACAAGCGCGAGCAAAGGGTCCCTGCCCTTCGATAAGCGACAGGATCGGTGTAGATTTTCGACGTACGTGATGATGCGTGAACACAATCCAGTGCAACAAATCAAAGAAGGGTGGTGCCTCGTCGACGCTCTGCTCCCAATCGAAGAGAAAGATGTCGTCTCCAGCACCCTTCAAGTTCCAATCGATGAAGTCGCCATGCGCCAAACCGACCGGCTGGGCTGCCGATCCACAGTGGGATTGTGCGCGGGTGATCGCCAAGTCCACCCGTTTCCGCCAGGGCTCCGGGATCCGGTCCTTCACGGTGTCATACCACCCTGTCATCTCACGCCAGAACGCGCTCTCTTCCAGTCTCCGCTCCACACGTGTACGTTGAAAGAGTTCGCAAAGGGCTGTGATTAAAGGAGTGCTTAGCCCATCTTTCCAGGGGCCCAGATTCTTTTCCGGTGCACTCTGAAACACGCCCCGTTCCCGGCCCCAGCGCACTGTTTTCTGGCCATGCGGGACCTGAAAACCAGTCAACGAAAGTCCGGACAAGTACTCGAGCCGCGCAGTCTCCACAGCCAACACGTCGGAAGCCAAGGGGCGTGACGAGAGTTTGGCATAGCCCTGCGGATGTCCATCACTGCCCAGGTGAAGAACCGTTGCTTTTTGATACGCTGACTCGGTGCCTAACGTAACGGCCATCGTTTCGGGCGGGGATACCAACAGATGCTCTGGCGCACCGCCGGCGATGACGACGCGACCACCAAACCACGCCAGACTGGATGCCAATCGGCCCCTCATGACGCCCAGCGCCAAGCGCACCATTGGCCGGCTTGGATTGTATAAAGACAGGGCTGCCCCCAGTTTCGAACGCGGCAGGATAAAGCGAGGGTTGGCAAGCGATGGCAGGACGACATAGACCTGCTGTCCACACTGTGGGGGAAACTGGGTGTTCCCAAATCCGACGGCCCAGCCACCCCGGGCCAGATGCGTCTGAATGCTCGCGGCCGACTCATGACCAGGAACCACAAGGAGACCGTCTGCATCCACGGCCGAATGGGCGTCGACAACCTCCTCGAAGGTTTCGAGTAAAGCGCGGTTGTGCTCCGGATGAATCGGACCCGTCGTCGCAACTCGACTGCCCGGACCTGGAACCAGGTAGCGCCATGCCGACAAAGCCGCACTACCGAAGTCCACGTGGTTGCCGTCCATGACGCTTTCGGTTAGCACGAGCGTCTGCCCGAGGCAACTTCCCATCGTTGCCCTAGAACCCGCAACGGCCGGGGTGACACAGCAGACATGTGTATCACAAGATGATCGCTTCACGCATAGCAGTACACCAAACGATCTGATATAGGAGAGGCCGTTATGTCCTTGTTAAGAGATGCCAACCAGCGCTATCTGACACTCATGTCGCCCGCCATACGACTCATCCATCGGGCGCTACACGACATGAGCAAGCATCACTTTAATGGCCACCAATTCGAGACATGTGTGGACATTGGTGGCGGTGCTTCACGGTATCGTGACCACTTCGAGTGCAAAGCGTTCTACTCCATGGACATCGCAAGCCGACCCGACACAGACGTCCTTGGGGACATCGTCGCCATCCCCCTTCGAAGCGACTGTGTCGATCTGATCTTGTGCACCGAGGTGTTGGAACACATTCGCGACACTGCAGGGGCTCTCCGTGAAATGCACCGTATCCTCCAACCGGGTGGCCACGTGGTCATCACCGTACCGATGCTCTTTGGTGAACACGATGTGTTGGATTTCTACCGATGGACACGAATGGGTCTGCGGACCGCACTGGAGAATGTCGAATTGGAGGTCGTAGACGTCCGATCCCGTGGCGGCTATTTTAGCGCGATGGGAGGGTTGATCAGTCAACTGCCCGCCGTCTTTTTGCCGCCACCCGTGTCCGGGTGGACCGCTTCGAATGGGGCCGGTGACACACTCCGCCTTCTCCTACGAACGGCCATCAATGCACCTTTTCAAATGGTAGGCTCTGTGATTGGGCTCGCCGATGGACTCGATCGAAAACAAGAACACACCGCCGGTCTAGTCGCCTTGGCGCGGAAGCCAAACTAGGACTCATGACCAACCCAACACCCACCGAAGAAGCGAGACTCCGCTACCGGAGCCGATGGTTTCGATACGGAAGCTTGGGGCTCATCATCCTGTCGTGTTTGGGCGCCGCCATCGCACTGGGCGGAATTCATCGAGAGACCATTGTCGCTACATCGGCGATCACGATCGTGGCGCTCGCTCTTGCCCTATGGAATTCAAAGAAGATTGTCGTCGATGCGATGGGATGGCTCTTGCTGGCGATGGTTCTCTACACGGCCCTTCAGCTCGTTCCCCTGCCAATGGCCTGGCTGGAAACTCTGAGTCCAGCGTCGGCCGACATTTGGGACAGCGCAAGAAACGCTTTGGGACAACCCACTGGGCTCCGCGCGCCCATCAGCGTGAGTCCTCCATCCACAGTATTGGGACTTCTGGGACTCATGGGCATCACAGCGGCGTATCTCACAGGATGGCACCTCTCCAGACATCCGAAGCTGGCCAAGACGCTTCTGTTGGCTATTCCGGTCATGGGCATCGCGATCGTGATGATCGGTGTGGCACACGCAATCGTCGGTACCACCAAAGTGTTGGGGATCTATGAACCCACGCGCGACATGTCGACTGCGGTGTTCTTCTCGTCTTTCGTCAATGACAATCACTTGGCTGCATTTTTAAACCTGGGAACCCCGATAGCACTCGCACAGGCGAGCCTCATGGATTCGGCTGAGCGGAAGACCACATGGGGCTTTGTGTTTCTGATCCTTGCGGCCGCAACCGTCTTCACGCTCTCTCGTGCCGGAATCATCACACTGATTCTTGCGATCGCCATCGTGATGGCCAAACAACCACGACGAAAGCTAACCTTCGTCGTGGTTGGTGCTGTTGCGACGTTCCTTGGGGTGGCCATTTGGGGCCCGCTCAATCAGCAGATTACCCACATGATTGGCGCTGAACATTGGTTGAAAATAGTGGATCTTCGCGCACCCGAGCTCGGATGGCTCACAGCAGGAGAATGGCCGTGGACCGGCTGCGGACGCGGCGCCTTTGAGGTGGCCAGCACCCGACTAAACAGTCAATGGCCCGACGTCACATTGTCTCACGCCCACAACACCCCCCTTCAAGTTCTGAGCGAATACGGTTGGATCATAGGAGGCTTCATTCTGGCCTGTGGCACCACACTGATCGTGTCCGGCTTCTGGCGAAAACGAAACCAACCCTTGCTGCGCGCTGCCGCTGCTGGATTGATTGCCGTCGGGCTGCACAACCTCATCGATTTTAACCTCGATATGCCTGCGTTGGCGTTGACCGCCGCGTTGATGGTGGGCATCGTGCGCTTCGATGACACGCGAGAAGGCAAGACCACCGCGTTCGCGCCGGCAGCGCTGCTGGGCATTGCGGTGCTCGTGGGGAGCCTCGGATTCGTGGTGGCACCCGAGGCGGGACCGCGGAGAGACAAGCAATTTGAAGGCGACCAAGCCCATCATCTCGCCACCAATCCCAGCGACTATTATGCGTTTCTTCGAGCAGGCATAGAGCACAAGAACATCGACTACCTTCGTCATGCCCATGCGCTCCACCACGCCGATCCCATGACCATGATGGCCTTGGCCGCTCTGACAGACCGAGATGAATCGTTGACGCTGCTCCAGCGAGTCCTTCAACTCAACTGGAATCGCCATCCGGGCGTCTTCGTGGTGCTGGACTCCCTACAACCGACCCCGAAGGAAATCGTGCGGGTTCTTCCAGACGGCCCGCACTCCCTCGCAGTGTACCTGCAAAGCGGCACCCCTTCCGACACAACGGTACGCTATGCGCTCAACGAGTACCGCGAAGATCCGGAGATCCTGCTGGTGGTAGGTCAAATGGCCATCAGCAACGGCATGCTCACAAAAGCAGAAGATTTGGCGATGCGTCTTACGACATTGGGCGCAAAGACAGGATACCGCTTGCTCGGTCAGGTGTACGCGAGGCGCAAGAAACACGTATACGCCTATCACATGTATTTGGAAGCAGGGGATGCTCACTCGATGATCGACGCAGCGGATCAGGCCATAAAAGCAGGACGAGTGGAGGACGCACTGGTCGTCATTCAAACCACTCGAATTCCAGTACAACTACTTGGCCGAGCCAGCAAAATACAAAAACGTGCCGAAAAAGCACTTCGTGAACGCCGTTCGATCCACTGAACGGCGACGATGTGGGAGGAAACAATGGGAATATTGGTGACAGGGGGTGCGGGATACATTGGAAGTCACGCCGCCTATTCGTTGCTCGATAGCGGCCACGAGGTGGTGGTCATAGACAACCTGTCGACAGGGGTACGAGACAATGTTCCGGCAGCGGTCACGTTCATCGAAGGCGACGTGGGCGATGGAGCGATGGTCCGGACCACCCTCCTGGAACACAACATCAACGCCGTGATCCATTTTGCAGGCAGTATTATCGTCCCTGAATCGGTATCCAACCCGCTCAAGTACTATCGCAACAACACGGCGGCGACCCGCACCCTCCTGGAGGCCTGCATCGCCCAGGATGTGAAACACTTTATTTTCTCGAGCACAGCGGCCGTATACGGTACCCCCTCGGAGACTCCGGTGGCTGAATCGGCGCCGACCGTGCCGATCAATCCCTATGGATCCTCCAAGCTCATGGTGGAACAAATCCTCAAAGACACGGCGGCAGCAACCGATCTTCGCTTTGTGGCCTTGCGCTATTTCAACGTAGCGGGAGCGGACCCACAGGGCCGAACGGGTCAATCCACTCCCGAGGCGACTCACCTCATTAAAGTCGCCGCGCAGGCCGCACTGGGTGTGCGCGACGGGTTGGATCTGTACGGCAGTGATTACGATACGCCGGACGGCACCTGCGTTCGTGATTATATCCACGTCACCGACTTGGCGGATGTCCACGTCCTGGCGCTTCGCTATCTCACCGACGGTGGGGAGAGTCGCATCATGAACTGCGGCTACGGCCGTGGATACTCGGTGCGCGAGGTCATCGACGTGGTACGCAGCGTCAGTGGCGTGCCCTTTCCCGTACGTGAGGTTGGCCGCCGCGCTGGCGATCCAGCCTCGCTGGTTTCGGATCCCTCACTGGTACGAAAAACATTGCCTTGGACCCCAAAGTTCAATGACTTGGAGGTCATCGTCCGCTCGGCATTGGCGTGGGAAGAGCGGATCCACTCGGCCTAGGGTCGCGATCGTTCCGTCGAACAACCGTCAGCGAAGCCAGGCACCCGACAGGGTCCACGGCGTCGCACAACACCGAAACCCTCCGCTGCGAAACGCCACAACGGGGCTGTTGTTGGCGTTGAGATAGAGGGCCCCCGCGTGGGTCGTCTGTGAGTAGCTACCACTGCGCATGAGCACGCTGGGGAGACCGTTGAAGAATCCGAATTCGGGCGTCACACCAGCGAAGGCATTTCCGTTCACGCCGCGAACGCGGTCATCGGTCCCAACAAAAGCGGGCCATTCGGCAGGCACGGCAGCGGCTCCTGCCGTCTCCTGGGTCGCTCCATCGTACCAGGCCACGCCATTGATGACCCAATCTGCCGTCCACTCTTGCATGTTTCCCACCATGCCCACGACGCCCCAACGAGACCGACAAGTGGTGGCGTACGAGTCCGTTTCGACGGCTTCGCCTGTGCCCACGGGACACGCATCCACCGAGTCCGGAGTCCCCAGTGCGGCGATCTGCCACTGCTGATTTGTGCACAAGCGTTTTCCACTCTCCGCACACGCCGCAACGGCCCGAAAATACGTGGTCCATCCGGATGGGCGCACTCCGGTGATGGAGCATGCATAGAGCGCGTCGGCTTCATCCGAGTACTGACCGGTCACCGGCCAACTGGCCGGATAATTGTCCACCTCACCCACGCCAAATTGCGTTCCAAGCCCATCACATTGACGGTCATCCCACACCGACGCCTCATATCGGTCGATGCAATAATCGGCCACACGGACCATCTCGTCCGAACAGCCGTCTCCGACCATGAGGTCCGAGAGCCTCACGGGATCACAGTCACAGGGTTGGGCCGTGTCCGGCTCCAGAGGCGGGGACTGGCATACATCCCCTGGGCTCGCGGGCCCGGGAAGACAGACATCATCACTCACCGGAATGTCGGCCGCCGCCGACGCACTACCGCAACCAGCAAACAGCATGGCGCTGCCGGCCAAACCAATCCAAATCGACGCGTTCATAATCACCATTGCCCTCGTTTGTGGAACCACTCCTTGAGTTGCCATACCCATCGTATTTCATCAAAGAAAATGGATCCAATGCCACGCCCAGACGTGGCCTAGGATCGCTTGCGTGCAATCACCCGATAGGTGTTGGAATGTTTTGCACGGCGCATGAGCGGCGCGTTGAATTTGTCCATGAGCCAACCCAACACGATCCAGAAGCTACCTCCAGACCAAACCAACGAATGGATCAAGCGTTTAAAGACGTTCAGAGGCGGTGCCCACGGCTCGTTGTGTACCGGTGAAAGGCGATTGATCTGGAGATAAGTGGCAAACAAAAAATCAACCGGTTGGTGGGCTTCACCGTGGTGCCAGTGCACCGAATCAAAGCCGTGCTTATCCAAGAGGTCCTTCAGATTCTCTGTCCTCAATAAATGCTGGTGTTGTGGCTGAAACCAGGGCAGCCACCAGCGCCCCAGAAGCCGGCCCAAACGACATTCTGGATCGGGGACCTCAATCAAGAGCATACCCCCCTCTTTGAGGGCCTGGTGCGCCGCCTTGATCTCGTCGATGGGCTCTCGCGTGTGCTCCAAGTAGTGGCTCATGCTCACCACGTCGTAGGTGTCACCCAA
>CAUZBV010000085.1:0-10117 GCA_963578115.1 Myxococcales bacterium | reverse complement strand
TCCTTCCCACTTAACGACGCGTTTAACTGTTCACAGAGGGTTTGGATCTCCGTCGCCTCTCCGACCGGCGAAGACGTTCCATCGGAGAGTCCAACGTGGAGGGCGGCTTGCAGCATTCGGTTAAGCTCGGCCACTGGCAGCAAACCGGCCAAGAGGTGGGGGGGGAGAAAATAGGTCATGACTTTGCCCAACTCAAAACGCAACTTCTTGCCGCGCAGATGTTCCAATACGTCGTGCCCGGCCACAAGAACGGGAGGGTAGAGCGGCCCCTTGCAGACCCCCATGACGGTACTGGATCGGAAAAGCGTCGGTATGGGAACCCCCAATATCTTCGAGACGGTGCCAAGCATTCGTACAAATCGGGTCTTCTCCGACGCATCGATTTGGTCGGTTGGCGCCACACCAAGCTGTTTCAAGCGCCCCGTCACCACCTGTTCGCCCAATACACGAGCGAGCAACTCGAAGAGTTGTCCAATGGCCACGGATTGGTCCCGATGAAAGAGCAGGCGGTGCCACTGATTGTTCCCCTCTACGCCTTTTCGGAGCGCGAGCGCAGGTTTGCAGTACCGATTGTAATAGTCCTGTTCTTTCGAATCCGCGTGGCCCAAGAGCGTCATCACGCCACAGACACACCAAACCGCATCTCGGTTCCGACGTTTCGCAAAAATTCGCCCCAGCGCATGCCAGGCTGTCAGGTCGTTCGGATCCACATCAAGGATGGCTCGATACTGCGAAAGAACCGCATCACTGCCGGGATCCTGTTCTTCCAGGAGTTGAGCGAGATGGGTGCGCGACTCCAGATCGTCCGGCGCCCGGTCGATGGCGGCCGCCAACACCGTAATGGCCTCGGTGGCATTGGGAATGACGGTTCGATAGATTTGCCCCAAGTTTCGGTACAGGCGGTGCTCAAGCTCTGTCTGCTCTTTGCCCTCGATCCGCTGGAGCATCTTCCGATAGCTCGTGGCCTGTTCTTCCCAATCCTCCGCGTCCACGAGGATCTGATCCAAGGCTTCAAACGCTTCCAACTTCTCCGAACAGAGGTCCAGCGTCTCATTAAACAGGTCTATGGCTGCGGTCCGATCATTCATGTGATCGCGATGAATCAACCCGAGGGTGTACGTAAAGGTGGCCAGACGCTCCGGCTCGTCTTCCCGCTCGATCAAGCTCTGCAGTGTCTCCACGGCGGCCTGAAAATCGCCAAGCAACATGTTGACTTCAAGCAGCTGCACGGGAACCACGATCGAATCGGGGCGAATCCCCTGTGCTTCCACCAACACCGCGCGGGCTTGTTCGGGATCGTTCAAGTCGCTACTCAACACTTGGGCCAATTCGACCAAGATCGTGAATTTCTCCAGCGGATCCGACAACAATGCAGTCAATTGGCGTCGCGCCTGGACACGAGCCGGCCCATCGTCCATCCGATCATAGACGGCCACCAATTCGCGGAGCGCCGAGGTGTTCTCGTTGTCCAACTTCATCAGCCGTTCCAGGCGCAGTCGTTTGTGCTCATCGTCGGCTGGGTCCAGCGTGGCGTCGATCAAGGGTGCAAATCTCGCCAATTCCGCCCCCGTCAACACCTCGCCATGATGCATGAGTATCCTTCGATAATATTCTTCAGCCTGGTCGTGCTCTTTTCGGTCCCAGGAGAGGCGCATTAAACGACGAAGAGCCGAGAGATTATGCGCGTCCAAATCCAGCACCGCTTGAAAGGTGGACTGGGCCTTTTCGGATAGGCCCAAACCTACCCATGTTTGACCGAGTTGATTCAGTCGTCGCACCTTCATCGGTCGATGGTTGAGGTCGCTGTTCGACAGCAAGGGAAGCAACCCTTCCAACACCCGCTTGGCATCGTCCCAGGCGCCGGCTTCCACATGTTCGTCGGCCAGAAATGCCAATGCATCCACATTCTCGGGATCGCAGGCGGCAGCGCGCTCCATCCACTCTGAAGCCGCATCAGAATCGTGGAGATGATTGGCGTATAGGGTCCCCAAACGGACCAAGAGAGAGGCGCGTTCGCTCACCTCTTCACTACGCTCGGCCACGTCGTTCAACGCTTCGGCAAGCTCGGCGTACTGTCCCACCCCTTCCAACGCTCCAAGCCACATGCGCTGCGCTTCCGAGTCGTTGGGATCCTCGTCGAGGACCCGTCGAATGGCGTCCAATGCACCCTTGAAGTTCGCCTTTTGTTCCAACTGAATCTTGGCGATGCGTTTGTATACGAGTGCCTGGCCATCAAATCCAACCACATCCAGTTGAGTTTGCAGCACTGCGAGCACTCGATCCCAATCCGCTCGACGTCTGTGCAGCGCCTCCAAACCCTCCAACGCCAATCGATTGCTGCCGTCCAAGGACAGAATTTGTTCGTGGTATTCCAATTGCTCGTCTTCGGTCATCTCTACGCTGTCGGTGAGGGAAACGATGGATTCGAGAAGGCCCAAGCGCTCGTCCGGCTCAGAACACTGTGCAGCAAATTGTCGGAGTGTACGAAGGCGTGCTCGGAGCGTTCGACCCGCCACCGGCCCCAATGCGGCCAGCGCGCGGAGAGCCTCCAGATCGTCCGGGACCAACTCCAATATGGTCTCGCACACCATGGCTGCGCGATGAGAATCCAGCAAACGGTCCCGAACGGTCTCCATCAAATGGTAGAGCCGTACCACCCGGCCTTCAATGGTGGTTTCCAGCGCGGCGAGCCGCTCCAATGCATCCGCTTGTGATTGCCAATCTCCCACTCGCTCGGCGGATTGCGCCAAGCCTTCCAGCGTGGGGATGTCCGTAGGTTCTTCCTCGGCAGCACGCTGAAACGCCACCAACACGGTGGACACGGTATCGCCGTATTCCAGACCACTGGTGGCGATGCGTTCACGCCACATTTTTGCATCCACCGCCTCAAGCTGTGGCAGCGTCTGCTCGATCAGCGCAGCGGCTTCCGTCGCTGAGTCGGTGGAAGCCACCAAATCCAAGTAGCGTTCCAACACGGCTCCGTCTGTTGGATCCACACGCAACAGACGCGCCAATGTGCGGCTCGCGCCTTCCAAATCCTGCAGCCGCTGCTCCTGAACATCGGCCAACTTGCCGAGGACCCGCTTTACTTCCCGCGACGGTCCCCCAGCACCGGCTCGGTTTTGGAGAATCCGTGCGAGGTCGTCCCACTGTCCAGCTTCGGAGTGGCGCGTCTCAAGGTAGCGCAATGCGTCGGGATCCGTGGCGTCTGTATCGAGAATGGCCTCATACAAGGCGGTGGCACGGTCCGGATCATCGCCATGCTCATCGACGATCGGCGCAAGCAATCGAAGACCACGCGTCAGACTCCAGGGGTTTTCCTCCGCTGCAATCCAGCCCTCGAGCGCCTCCACGGCCTCGGTCCAACGTTGGGCCCGCACCAGGATCAATGCCCGAGTACTGAGCGCACGCGTGTCGTTTGGAGAAGCACTTCCCAGTTTTTCGAGTACGGCCAACGCTGTGTCCGGGCGGTCTCCTCGCAGTCCGAGAGCATTGGCCCGTTCGACCGCCACCGAGAAGCGCTCTTGCTCCGTCAAGTCCTCGCAATGTGACAGGCCTTCCAAGGCCTCGTTGAGCAAGGCGTCGTCATGCAATTCACGAGCAATATCTCGGAGCACCTCCCAGGGGCCGGACGCAGAGGAATCGGTCTTGAGCACTTCTCGCAGCGGCTCGATCGCTCCTTTGGGATCATTCATCGGCCCGGCACGAAGAACAGCGAGTTCACGCGACGCATTCAAGCGCTCCTCGGGATCGTCACAAAGAACACGGTACTGCTCCAATGCGTAGGCCAAAGCCCGTTCGTCGCGGTTGGCGCGCGCCAAACTGCACAGACTGCACCACGCCTCAGGATTCTCGGGCTGGACCGACACCAGTCGGCGCCACCAGGAGCCCGCTGTCTCGGGATCACCCCGCTCCCCCGCCAATTGGGCCAATCCGGTCAGCGCGAAGACCTCCTGGTCCACGTCTTCCGCGGTATGCAAAACCTGCTGAAACAGTCGTATCAGATCATCGCTTCGCAACGCTTCCCGATATCTGGAGGCCACAAATCGCAACGTCGGCGTGTGGTCGCCCGCCAATTCGACACTGCGACGGTAGAGCGCAAGCAATCGTTCCTCGGCACCGTCCTCCCGTCCAAGGATCTCCGCCACGCGAACAATCCAGCCCAAGCGAGCGTTTGGATCCCAAATCGCCTCGATCAAATCATTGATCGACTCCGTGAGCGCGCGCACATCCTCGGAATTTTCGTGTTCGGCGATAGCAGTGGAGCGTTGTTCCACATCGTCGTTAACCAAACGCTGAAGGTGGGAGAACGTTCGCTGTATGGCCGCACGAGCAATGGCTTCGGGAGCCTCCGGCCTGAGATCGCCGCTCACCCGTTGCAACGCGACAAGCATCGATTCCTCATCAAGATACCCACCCCGCAAGCCGGTCATCACCACACCGTCCAGGGCTACTGGCACGGAACGCCGCTCCAAGCTGGGTGCCACAACATGGTCGCCGGCCTCGTTGCCGGTGAGCATCCGGTACAACAATCTGGCGAGTGATGTCGTGGCCCGATCTCGCCGGGAACTCAGTCTGGGAAAGGGTGGCTCCAGACGAACGACTCCGTCCTCCTCCACCACCACCTGATGGCTTGTGATCGTCCCCACCGAGAGCCCGCTGCGACCCACCTCCACCAACGCCATGAGCATCGATTGGATGGTGTCCACGCTCCATTGAACCGGGAGAACGCCACCCGGAGGAAGCCGATCGGACAAGCGACCATTGGCAGGATAGGGGACCGAAAAAATGAATCGACCCGTTTCTGAATCCAGAGCCACACAGATCGGTCCCACCAGATTGGGGTGATGCAAATTCTGCACCGTCTCGACCATCTCCAGAACCGTTCGCATATACGTCGAATTGCGCGACATGTGTTCGTTCAATATCGCCACCGAGTGCAACGAATTGGTTTCTTCGCAGACCGCGCGAAAACGTTGTGCCACTTCATCGGAGCCGGTGAAGATCACATCACGAAATCCGGGCATGGAACGAACTGTCGTTGAGTATTCAGCCGACAAGCGCTCCAACGAATCAATGTCCAGTGGCAAAGGGGTATAACCCACCGTCGCTCTCCGTTCGGCCAGCACACGCTCGAACGAACCGTCGCGCTCCACCACACTGCCACTGAGGTAGTGCTCATAGTGGAGTCGGTGAGTCCCACCCAAGCGCATCAAACTCAACAACTGATGCTGGTCATTGCTGATGTAAAAGGGATCCATGCGTAAAGCACGGCGGTCACCGGGTCGTATCAGCAACGTGGACGAATGTTCCAATCCCTTGCTGCTGGAGTATCCCAGCGGAATCGGCAGTTCGCATCCGACGCCACGCCAGGGATGCAAATACGCCATTTTCTGGGTGTCATTGGACACGGCCTCGACCCGAACCAACACAATGTCTTCCAACCAGCGCAGCTTCGTTAATACGTCTGAGACTTGAGGTGCCAACTCTTCAAACAAGCTTCCTGCGGTGTCCAAATCCAGCTTGTTGCGAGCGATGGGAATTTCTAGCGCGCGGGACACCAACGTTTGAAGCTGGTCGCCCGCTTCCCCCAAAAGAGATTCTCTCATCGCCGGTATCAGCGGCTCGGTGGGCAATTCCAATGCGAGCAGTGCCTGGCAGAGAGTCCTCAACCAAGCCGTAGACGATACGTCAAAGTTTCGGAGCAACAATTCGATGTCATCATCCCGAACATCGGCCGCGATGTATTCACTCAGCAGCACCCAAGTCGAAAACCGAACAGTCTGGTCGAGGACAGCCATCGTATGGCCCAGCCGAAGCGCAGGTGTACGGGCAATGCGAGAGATTCGATAGGGTGCCGCGATCGGTGTGGGAAACCGATACCGAATCCGGCCATCATTCAGGTGCTCGTGGGACTTCACGTTACAAACAGCGTACGCCAGCGTACGCCGTTCACGCAAGCGGTTGACGTTGCATCCGGCCGGTCACCCAAGTTGCTATGGATGACGAGGGTGCTCCCGACCCCACCGGAGCATTTGTGCTTCAAACGATTCGGGGGGCTCTACAACGACATCTACGACCGTCCCCTGCGCGTCCTTCACACGTTTCAATGTGGGCATTATGAACGCATAGCGTGACGGCAGTCCGATGGCTTTCGCTCGGGTGTGCACGTTGGTACGCAAAGCGGAATCCACAACCATTCCATGCGTTTCAAAGAGCACCTTGGCCGCTTCATAATCCCCTTCGGCTTTGGCGCGCATCACTTGACGCAATAGATCGCTGACAGCCCTCCGCATGCCCACCAGATCGCTCACCACCTGAAAAATCTTGCCGTCGACAGTGACCCGTTCAACCGCCCCCTTCGACGCGGCATAATGAACAATGAGATGGACAGCGCGACGATGAGCATCTTCAATACGGTCGCGGTGCACCCAGCGCAACATCATCAAATCGTGCGTCACCAGACCTTGATACGCCGCCGCCGCGCATTCGTCAGGACACTCCGGGGCGATTGTCCGCACCTTCGGGTCCCACAAGTGATGCAGGGTGACCAACATGGCTCTCGCTTCCTCCAGAGCGGCGGCAAATTCCTTGAGACGAACCGCTGGCTGCTGGTGCTCAAATCGAGGGGCAACACGGCCCGAACCATGCCCCAACACCTCGTGAAGGACCACTTCTAGTTCGTCGATGATGCGACCGTACTTCCGGATAGCAGCCCGTGCGTGTGGTGGAGTAAATTCACCCACGCTGCGCTCACGCACCGCCCCATCGATGGCTCGCATGACATTGGTCAACAGGAGCGTGCGTGAGCCATGCGCACCTCGAAGGGCCACCTTGTTGGGCAAATGGATCGTCACGGGCAAGATTGGGCCGGTCGCCCCACTCCCCATCACCACTTCCATGGGCACAGGGACAGAGGGCGTTTTCCACGTCTTCTTGTACGCATCGGCCCAGGGAGAACGGTCCTCAAAATACTGCACTTGGTCCACCACGCGCTCCATCCAGCGATGAACCCGTTCATCACGAACCATCACCGTCGCTTCCCACTCCCCTTTCGCGCCGCGCACATCGCTTCCGGTTTCAATGAAGCCCGCCATCACCTGTACCGGAGACTCGTCTTGCAGCCAAGCCACGTTGAAGCGATCAAACGCCTTGGAACGGCCCGTTTCCAGATGGTCGATCAAGTGCTGGATGGCCACCCGCTGACCTGCCGAGGCAAAGGGCAACGCGGAGCGCAAGTGCAAACAAACACGACGCAACGAGGACGCATAGCGGCCCGGCGGGGCGGGGCGTTGATCCGACGTGGCGGACCGACCCGCTCGGTACACCTCCTCCACCAAAACACCGTTGCGCTTTACAAGACGCGAATTGGACGGATACTGCTCGTCAAATTTCGACAAATCGCGCATGGTGACGCCCACATAAAGATTGTTGCCGCTCGCCAGCAGTCGATCCGTACCAGCCTGGGGCTTTCTTGCGGTTAACAAGGGTTCGAAGTGCGGATCAAAGAGGAGTTTCTCCACGTCGGGCCGGTCCAATAACGTCACTTTTTTTCCGGCTTCTTCCAGCGCTTTCAACGCGCCTCGCCAAGCAATCACATTAAATTCCGGCCGGATCTTCTCTCCTGTGGAGGGTTCATAGGGTCCATTGGCAATCCAAAAACGATGCGCATAGGTCTGGAAGGCTTCCCGCGCGGGCAGCGTCTTTGGAGGCACAACGCGCAACACCATTTCCAGAGCCTGTCGAATCGCCAAGCCATGGCGATGACGCTGGTCTACCGTAATGTCCCGCCCGGCCAAAGCCGCCTGTGCCAGGTGATACGCAAAGCGTTTCTCCCGCAGCGTGCGGTCTCCAAATCCCGGAATATCCAAGCGGATGAGTCCGTAGGGTCCTGTCGAGGCGCTCCATCGGGGATCGGTGGATGGGGGATCGGTACGAGGGGCGGGAATCGGTGGATCCGACGTCGCGTTTGGCGACGATTCGACTTTCGTCGGCGTCGCGCTCGTCGACGGGGCACTTGAGATGGCAGTCGGCGGCGCCGCAGTTGGGGTGGTCGACCGTTCCGTACAGCCTGGCGCGAGGCACAACGCCAGTACAGTAACCATCGCTCGTGAATGGAAGCCCATTGAGGTCAGACTGTATGGCCGTCGCGTGTCTGGCGCAAGCCCGTGGGAGTCCCGCATGCCCGCACTCATTGTCAAAACTGTTCAAGATTTACTGCAAAGTAGCCGATTAAGACCATAACCACGGCACTGGAGGCCTTTGAATGCACCGACCCACCCGGCTCTTCTCCCTGCTCACTATGGCCGTTTTCCTCTCCTCCGCCTCAGCCTGGGCTCTTCAAACGGCATCCATCGGCAGCGACCAAATCCAGGCCACAACGGTCACGTCCCGTGTTTCCATCCCCCGAACGACGACAAAACCTCTTCAAGAGACGCTCCTGACCGATGGAATTAAGTGGACATCATGGACCGCTTCTCCCACAGACACGACGCCCACGATCGCCCTCCAATTTCGGGGAACTCGGTACTTAACTTCGTTGGCAATCACGGGTGGATGCGCAGCCACCGTCAAGAAATTCCAAAGCTTTTCCCGCCCACGCACCATCACGGTTGAAGGCAATGGGCGCTCGGTGACGATATCGTTGGCCGACCGGATGAAAACCCAACGAATTGCCATTGACCCCCCCATGCCCACCGACGCCGTTCGCCTGCACATCACCTCCTCCTATGTGGGACGAGACAAGGCCCTTTGCGTGAGTGAACTCCAGTTCGAAGAAATGACGCTGCCCTCCACGGTCGACGAAGCGACCATCGCACAAGTCACCGCGCTCGTTGAGCAGTTGAATGCGCCCGGAGCAGACGATGCCATTCGTTCGCTGACCGTCATGGGGCCAACCGCCATTCCAATGGTGTTGATCGCCCTGCACAACAATCGGCTCACCCAACAACTTCAGCTGCTTGAAACCCTGCGCCGCGTGGGCTCGCCGATTGCGGCAGCATCCCTTGCTTCGTTGGCCAAGTCCCACAAAGAAGGCCCATTGACCGTCGCTATCATGCACGCCCTGGCTGCCACCGGCCATGAGACCGCCATTCCCGTACTGAACCAGACGCTGCTCAGCACCCACGACGACCACGCCATAGCCGCTTCCACGGCCCTGCGCTCGTTCGGCTCCCAAGCCCGACCGGGTTTGCGCGCTGCCCTCCAGCACAAACGCAGTAAAAGAGTAACCATCGCTCTGTTGGAAAGTCTCCACCACGTGGATGACCCTCATGCTCTCCGCACCGTACAACATCTCCTTCGGGCCCAATCCCCACGCGTTCGAGGGTTGGCTACGACGGTTCTGAATCACGGATCGACCCAGGAACTCGCCGTATTGAATCGCCAATCCAACGACCGACATCCGGACGTCCGTCACGCTGTGGCGACCACACTTCGCTCGGTCGTTCACAACATCCACACGGTCAAGATGCTCGTTGTGCTGCTCCACGACCCCAATGGATGGGTCGCACGGGCTGCCATTGATACGATGGCACAAAGCAACCAGCCGGAAGCCATCAACGCCTTGGCTCAGTACCTGGAGCAGTTGCATGCGCCAATGGGCTTGGCGGCGGTCCAAGGACTGGGCAAAGCCAACGCCCGCTATGCGCTGCCCCATTTGATTCAGTTGCTTCGACGCGGAGAAGTTCGTTATCGTCGCGCGGCTCAGCGTGCCGTCACTGCGCACGGGCTGTTGGGATTGACAACCATGTTCAATGCGGCCCTGGAAGATCCATCCCTTCATGACGACGCCGTGGAGATTCTGGGACACCATCCTCAATGGACGATCCCCTTGTTGAGTCGAGTGATCCACAATCAGCCGCAACAACTTCCAGCCTTCGTCGTCGCGACGCTGGGTGCCACCGGTGACGCAGCCGTTCTTCCGCTCTTGAACCAACTCTGGGCCCAACGAGTTCACCGAACGACCATCGTGAGGAGTCTGGCGCAAATCAAGACAGCGCAAGTCCAGGAGCAATTGGCTCACATTTTGGCCGATACCGATGAAGAAGCCATTCGCCAGGCTGCCATTCGCGCATGCGGCACAGCAAACGTCCGTCAAGCCATCCCACAATTGCAC
>CAUZBV010000084.1:0-10387 GCA_963578115.1 Myxococcales bacterium | reverse complement strand
ACCGTGTGGGCCACGCCGTCCTTGCCCTCACTCTCTCTGGATGTAGCGGATGCGTGAGCGATGGCGATGGTGTCTCCCAGGTAGAGGTTGGCGTGGATGCCTAACTCGGCGGCGATGCCCAGGGCGGAGACCGCGTCTTCTCGGGGCACGAGCTTCTGGGCGATGGGCGATGATGCGACGGGATCCCACACCAACCCCCCGTTGAAGAGGATCAGCGGTCCGTTGGCGTCAATCGATTGGGCGTAGGGCAGGGCGCTGCGGAGCGATCGGCCCGTGGCCAAGCCCACCTGTTTCCCCCGATCCATCCATTCTTTCAAGACGGCGCGGGTCGAGTCAGGAATGTGTCGCTGGCTGTTTAGCAGTGTGCCGTCTAGATCGAAGAGAAGGAGATCCCAACGCATGACATGACTCCCCGTGGAATTCAGTCGTACGCGCCGAAGACATTTTGGTCAAAGTCGATGAGCGACCCGGTCATCATCTTCGATTGGTCGCTGAAGAGATAGGCAATGAGTTCCGAAACGTCGCGCGGGCGGAGGATCCGGCCAAAGGGCATGGCGTTGTCCGCGAGCTCAAGCCAATTTTCAGGTTTTCCTTCCGCCAGCTGCACCGCATGCTCGTTGGGGGTGGCCATCCAGCCGATGTTCAGACCGTTCACCCGGATCCGCGCGCTTCGCAACGCGTGTGCCGTGTTCTTCGTCAGGATCCCGAGCGCCCCTTTCGAGGTGCTGTAGCCCATCAGGTAGGGCTGGCCGCCGTGGGCGGAGACGCTGAGCACATTGACGATGCTCCCGCCACACCCTTCGCGTTTCATCACCCGAACGGCTTCTTGCATGAGGAGGAAGGGGGCTCGCGTGTTGAGCGCGAACATGTGGTCCCACTCCGCCGCCGTCGTGTTTTCGATGGTGCCCCGATCGGTCGACGCGGCCACGTTGGCCAAGCCATCCAGGCCACGGAAGCGTTCATCGTGGAGGCGCACAACGTTTCGGCACTCTTCTTCAATCGTCAGGTCGGCGCGCACGAAGAGACTGGGACAGCCCAGCTCTTCCAGGGCGCGAGCGACGGTGGCTCCTTTGTCGGTGTTTCGTCCACAGATGGTGATTCCGGCGGCGCCCAACTCAGCCAGGTGTCGAGCCGTCTCTTCACCGAGGCCTTGGGTTCCACCGGTGACGACGAAGGTCTTTCCATTCAGGTTGGCTGTCACGGTTTCTCTCCCTATGCTGTCTGCTCTGGCGGGAACACACGAGGGGTTCGGCCGCGTTCTTTACAACGGGCCTGGGTAGAAGTCCAGCATGGACCGAAGACCATTCCGTTTTTCTCCCCAAGCAGCCCTCGGAAAGGTGGGGTGTTCCTCGGCGGGTCTTCACAATTCCGATGGATGCTTTTGTTGGCTTCCCCGGGTGTGGTTCAACATTTGATGCGATCCATCTTCGGATCGTAGAGCGGTTGCAAGTGGAGCGTCGCCGGCATCCGCTCGGTGGCGATTTCAAGCTCGTAGCTGCCGCTGCGCAGGAAGTCTCGGGTGGCGCCCCCAGGGTGGTGGACATAGCCAAAACCGATGTTCTTTTGAAGGGTGTAGCCCCAGCCCGCGGTGGTCAGGTAGCCCACGCGCTCGCCGTCTCGATAGAGGGTCTCGCGCCCCAGGAGGACCGCGTTGGGATCATCCACCGTGAAGCCGGCCAGGCGTTTGGTGATCCCGTCTTTTTTCTGACGTTCGAGGGCGGCGCGTCCGAGGAAGTCCACGTCGGTTTTCAGCTTCACCGCGAAGCCGAGCCCCGCTTCGAGGGGGGTGTGGTTGGGGTTGATGTCCGTCCCCCAGACCAGATAGCTCTTCTCCAGGCGGAGGCTCTCGATGGCGCGATAACCAGCGGGACCGATGCCGTGGGGTTGGCCGGCGGCGAGGAGCGCGTCATAGACGGTGGTCGCGAACTCGACGGGGACATGGAGCTCCCACCCGAGCTCACCGACGTAGGTCACCCGCAGCGCCATCGAGGGAGCGCCGGCGACGCCGATCTCCTGCATGGTGAAGAAAGGAAACGCTTCATTGGAGACATCGGCGTCGGTGACCGCCGCCAGTACGGCGCGCGAACGAGGGCCCATGAGCGCGATGCATGCGTACGCCGAGGTCACATCCACGACGTGTGCGTTCAACCCCGGAGGGATCCCTTGCCGGATCCAATGAAGATCGTGGGTGGCAAAGCCGGTCCCGGTCACGATGTAGAAGCGGTCGTCGGCCAAGCGCGTGACCGTCAGATCGCACTCAATACCGCCGCGGCTGTTGAGCATCTGACAGTAGGTCAGGCGGCCGCGTGGCTTGCGCGTGTCGCCGGCGCAGATCCAGTCCAGCGCCTTCTCGGCGTCCCGGCCCACCACGAGGAATTTGGCGAAGGAGGTTTGGTCGAACACGGAGACGGCCTCGCGCGTCCGTTGGTGCTCCACGGCCACATGTTCGAACCAGTTTTGGCGCCCAAACGAATAGACGTCTTTGGGTTCGACGCCCTCGGGGGCGAACCAGTTGGGGCGTTCCCAGCCCAGCTTCTCTCCAAAGCAGGCGCCGGCCGTTCTTAACTTTTCGTAGAGTGGTGACATGCGAAGAGGGCGACCGCTGTCGTCTTCCTCGAAGGGCCACGAGATGGTGTAGTGTTTGGCGTACATCTCCTGGGTACGTGTGCGCACCCAGCGGGTGTCCTGATGAGGACGGCCAAAGCGGCGGATGTCGACCGGCCAGAGATCGTAGGGGGGCTCGCCGTCCACGATCCACGCGGCCAACGCCTTGCCCGCTCCGCCGGCCGCCGCGATCCCGAACGCGTTGAAACCCGCGCCCACGAAGTAGCGTTGGACCTCGGGCGCCTCTCCCAGGATGAAGTTGCCGTCGGGGGTAAAGCTCTCGGGTCCGTTGAGCAGTTGGCGCACCCCGATCGTCTCCAGAGCCGGGACCCGCGGCATCGCCAACTCGGCGAGCTGCTGGAACTGGTCAAAGTTGCTCTCCAGCAGCTTGAAGACAAATCCGTCGGGGATCCCCTGTTCAGCCCACGGAATGGGGTTCGGTTCGTAGCCGCCCATGATCAGGCCCCCCGCTTCCTCTTTGTAGTATGTGAGTCGATCGGGATCGCGCAGCGTCGGCAGATCGCGGGGGACGTCGAACTTTTCGGTGACGAGAAACTGATGTTCGATGCTCACCAAGGGCACGTTGACCCCGGCCATGGCGCCAAAGGCGCGGGCCCACTGGCCGCAGCAGTTCACGAGCACTTCGCACTGGATGGCACCCTGCGCGGTCTGGACTCCCGCGACGGCCCCATTCTCGATGGAGACGCCGGTGACAGGGCAATTTTCGAGGAGGGTCGCGCCATGCATCCGGGCGCCTTTGGCCAGCGCCATGGTGACGTCGGTGGGCGAGGCCGCGCCGTCTGTGGGCAGAAAGGCGGCACCCACGACGTCGTGAATGGTCATCAAGGGCCACATGTCCTGGGCTTCTTGAGGGCTCAGGATGTGCATCTCCAGCCCAAAGCTGCGCGCGGTGGTCGCCTGCCGCTTGAGCTCCGTCAAGCGCTCTTGGTTGCACGCCAAGCGAAGACCGCCGTTCATCTTCCAGCCCGTCGCCTGTCCCGTCTCTTCCTCCAAGCTGTCGTAGAGCGCCACCGAGTCGCCGAGGAGCTCGGTGATCGTGGCCGACGAGCGAAGCTGTCCCACGAGGCCGGCCGCGTGGAAGGTGCTCCCGCAGGTGAGCTGTCCGCGTTCCAGCAGGACCACGTTTTTGTTCAGTTTGGCCAGGTGATAAGCGACGGAACATCCCATGATGCCGCCACCGACGACGACGATGTCCGCGTGACTGGGAAAAGAGGTCATGACTGGGGATCATAGGAGGTTCCAAGCCTTTGGTGCAAGGTGTCGTCCCATTTCTTGAACACGACATGATCATTGCGTAAGCCGAGCGTTGATGGTATTTGCGGCACGGGTTCGCGTGAGCCCATGCCTGACTGACGGCAAGAGGGCCTGCCTGTGGCGAGCAAAAACTTTCCGGGTGTTTGTCGAGAATTGCTTGAGGCGTTGTCACGTCGCGGCTATGCCGAGCCCACAGCGGTCCAGCGATCGATTCTTAGCAGCGAAGCCAGTGGACGCAACCTGCGGATTTCGTCACAGACAGGCTCCGGCAAGACCGTCGCGATTGGACTGGCCATCGCACCGGATCTGATGAAGCACGTGGCCGCTACCACAGGCAATGTCTCCGGACCCTACGCCCTGTTCATTACACCCACCCGGGAGCTGGCCGTCCAGGTCCGAGACGAGTTGACATGGTTGTTCGAGAACATCAAAGGCGTGACGGTTCAGTCGGTCACCGGCGGCAGCGACGTGCGGCGAGATCAGCGGATGTTGTCGAGAAAACCCATGGTGCTCGTGGGGACACCCGGTCGGTTGTTGGATCATCTGGGCAGCGGCAAACTTGTACTGAAGGACATTGGTCATGTGGTGTTGGATGAGGCCGACCAAATGCTCGACATGGGCTTCAAGGACGAGCTCGACGCCATCGTGGAAGCCCTCCCGGAGACGCGGTGCAGTCACCTGGTGTCGGCCACCTTCCCGAGGGAGGTCAAACGCCTGGCGGACCGTTTCCAGGACGATCCTCTGCACGTGCAGGGCACCCAGTTGGGGGCGGCCAATCAGGACATTGAACACATCGCGTACGTCATGCGCCCCAAGGAGCGCTACGCCGCGTTGGTGAACATCCTTCTTTTGGAGCAGGGCGAGCGCTGTTTGGTCTTCGTCGAACGACGTGTCGACGCCGCCGAGGTGGCCGAGTACTTGGCCCGGGATCACATGTCGGCATTGCCCCTCAGTGGTGACCTGGCCCAGGCCCAACGCACCCGGACACTCAACGCGTTTCGCAATGGGACCGTGAAGACATTGGTCGCCACGGACGTCGCGGCCCGCGGGATCGACGTGGCCGACATCTCCACGGTGATTCACCTCTCGTTGCCTCAAGACGCGGCTATCTATACGCACCGCAGCGGCCGCACAGGCCGAGCGGGTCGGCGTGGACGAAGCGTGTTGTTGATTCCTCCCTTTGCGGAGCGACGTGTGCGGCACCTCCTGGAGCGGGCCCGGATTGACGTGTCGTGGGAGGCGTTGCCCACGCCCTCACAAATTCTGAAAGCCTTGCAGAAACGAAGTCGTCGCGTCCTCCACGAAAAGCTGGAGACGCACCGGCCGGACAAGGCGCTCCTGACCTACGCCAAGACGCTGGTGGAACGATACGACACCCCCTCGCTGGTGGCCCATCTGTTGGAGATGGTCCAACCCGAACTGCCCACGCCGCCCCTTGACGTGGCCTCGCTGGCCCCCCACGAGGGGTCCGATGCACCTCGTCCGCGAACCCCAGTCAAGAAAGCCGCGGCCAACAAACCCTGGCGTTCCAAGGGGTACGGTCGCCGTGGCTCGCCCAAACTCGGCGGCGGCAAACCGCCTCGCGGAAAGAAATAATACACACGACAGGTTAGTGGTGGGTGGCTGAGTCGGCTCCCCTGGGATGCCGAAGATCTTCGACCATGTCTTGGATCTCTTGGGGGGCGGGCTTGGTGAAACGTTGGACGGTCAGGGCCACGGCGAAGTTCAGGAGCATGCCCAGGGTACCGATGCCCTCGGGAGAGATTCCAAAGAGCCAATGGTCCGTGTTGTTCGCGTCCGGGTTGATGAACTTGAAGTAGATGATGTAGGCCGCGGTGAAGACGATCCCCGACACCATGCCGGCGATGGCTCCCTCGCGGTTCATGCGTTTGGAGAAGATCCCCAGGATGATCGCCGGGAAGAACGACGCGGCCGCCAGGCCGAAGGCAAACGCCACCACCTGGGCCACAAATCCAGGCGGGTTCATACCCAGATAGCCGGCGGCGACAACCGCCACACCGGCCCCAATCCGCGCCGCCAAGAGTTCTTGTTTTTCGGTCATGTTGGGCCGAAGCGATTTCTTGAGCATGTCGTGGGAGATGGAGGTGGAGATCACGAGCAGCAACCCGGCGGCGGTGGACAAGGCCGCGGCGAGACCCCCGGCGGCCACCAACGCGATGACCCAGTTGGGCAGCTGGGCGATCTCGGGGTTGGCCAGCACGATGATGTCTCGGTTAATCGTCATCTCATTGCGGTCATCACCGGCATAGAACATACGGCCATCGCCGTTTTTGTCCTCCCACTGGATGAGTCCGGTCTTCTCCCAGTTCTTGATCCAACTGGGCGCGCTCTTGTACTCCGTGCCGGCGCTGTCCTCGCCGTTGATGGTGCCGATCATGTTGGCTCGGGCGAAGGCCGCGACCGCCGGGGCCGTGGTGTAGAGCAGGGCGATGAAGATCAGGGCATACCCGGCGGAGATACGGGCGTCACGCACCTTGGGAACCGTGAAGAAACGAATGATGACATGGGGCAAGCCCGCGGTGCCCACCATGAGCGCCATGGTGATGAAGAAGATGTCGATCGTTGGCTTTTGTCCGCTCGTGTATTCGGCAAAGCCCAACTCTTGAGAGAGGCCATCCAGCTTGTCCAGCAGGTACACCCCCGGTTCGCTGACCAATTCGCTCCCAAAGCCTACTTGGGGTACCGCTTGGTCGGTCATGAGGATCGAGATGAAGATAGCCGGTACCAGGTAGGCGAAGATCAGGACACAATACTGGGCTACTTGGGTGTAGGTGATCCCCTTCATGCCCCCGAGCACTGCGTAGAAGAAGACGATGCCCATGCCGATCATGACGCCCAGATCGATGTCGACCTCCAAAAAGCGCGCGAACACCACGCCGACGCCCCGCATCTGGCCGGCCACATAGGTGAACGACACAAAGATGGCGCAGAACACGGCGACCATCCGAGCGGTGGTGGAGTAATAGCGATCGCCGATAAAATCCGGGACCGTGAATTTACCGAATTTCCGCAGGTAGGGCGCGATGCCCAGGGCCAGCAACACGTAGCCGCCGGTCCAGCCCATCAGGTAGACCGACCCATCGTAGCCCAGAAACGAGATGAGCCCGGCCATGGAGATAAAAGACGCGGCCGACATCCAGTCCGCGGCTGTGGCCATGCCGTTGGCGATGGGATGGACGCCGCGGCCGGCCACATAGAATTCGCTGGTGCTCCCGGCCCGCGTCCAGATGGCGATACCGATGTAGAGGGCGAAGGTCGTACCCACCAGGATGAAGGTCCACGTTTGGATGTCCATGGTGGCCCCTACTCTTCGTCCACGCCGTGGACGCGGTCGATGGTGTTCATGCGAAAGACATAGACAAAGATAAGGACCACAAAGGTGAGCATGGAGCCTTGTTGGGCAAACCAGAATCCCAGCTTAAAACCGCCGATTCGGATGCTATTGAGCTCGTCGACGAAGAGCACGCCTGCGACGAACGAGACGACGAACCAGATGGTCAAGAGGATGGCCATGAGCCGCAAATTGGCCCGCCAATAGGAACGCGCTTTGTCCTTGGAATCGAACGCCATCAACCCCTCTCCATCTGCCGATGCTCGCCGCCCGATAATGGATCGGCGCGGGCGTCATTTCAACCGCTTCAGTCGGGAATCTTTGTGGGGCGCCCACAGCCCTGGAAAACGAGGCTGTGGGTGTGGCGGAACGCCGCGGTTAGGCGCTGGCCTGCAGCATCGACACAATTACTATCGTGAAGCCAAAGAGGCCACACAAGACGGCGGAGACGTTGAGAACGTTATTGGATGTCTCGGGTTTTGCCGGGCTCTCGGAGGACGCGGTCATGCGGGCGTGGATCCGATTGCTCAAGGGGCCAATGACCAACTCCGACAGGAAAACGGCGTACAAGATGGTGAGGAGAGCCACCGCCATGGCCGGTCCAATGTTCTTTAGCTCATCCATTGATTGGAGCATCTGAACCAGCCCAATGAAAGTGCCGACAATACCCGACCCGGTGGCTGCCATGCGGAAGGTTTGAAGGACCGTCACATGCCGCTGTCCCTCGTTTCGATCCACATCGCCACTGCTGAATGCCGTTCTAAATGCGTTGAATGCGTCCATTATGGAGTGATTCGCCAGAGGCACACAAAGGGTGAGCCCCACTACGATCAATAGACTGGGCGCGTTGAAAAAGATGGCTGGGCTCCCTCCGAGAACAACAGCCGCGCCGATGAGTCCCAGGCCGATCAGTGCAAACATGATCTTCATAGCTGTCTCCCGGTATCTGCTTCGACCCTTAATCGGCAGGTGGGTTGAAAAACGTTAGTTTGGATTGCGTCCGCCTATGCAGGGCGCGGGTTCACGTGCTCATAGCACTTCTTTCGGCGGGGCTCGCGCCGGCGGATGTAGGCCTCCTGTTTGTCGATCATCCGATCGAAGGCGCCCAGCAGCTCGTCGAAGCCCGGCGTGTGGGGCTCGATGGTTTTCAGCGCGATGGTGATGGCCTCAATGGTCGACAAACAGTGCTCAGCCGGCTCGCGACGGATCCGGTAGCGGCTCCGGTGTTCGCCGGGCAGGGCGAATCGCGGCATGGTGGCCAGCGTTGGGTGGGCCTGAAAGAGTTTGCGCGCGTGGTGCCACGTTCCGTCCAGCACCAACAGGTGGGGCGGTTGAGCGTCGGGCGGCAAGATCTCTCCCTCGCCTTCGGGGTAGAGCAGGGCGGTGCCGGGCGGGAGCGTCGCCACCACGGGAGCAGGCCCATGATGGGGCCAATGAACCATCACCTCGACCCGACTCAGCCCCAACCTCGCGAATCGCACCGTCCCGATGGGGTGATTGCGCTCCCGGGGATGTTGGAGGATCGTGACGGGGGTCTGGTTGTCCACCCGTGAAACCAGGTCGCAAACACAGGTGCACGCTGCCTTGAAGCATCGGTAACACATGGCTCGGTGGTCAAGTTCGATGAACCCGATATTACGTGAAAGGTGTGGCCGAGCACAACCATTCCGGCGTGAGGACCGATGAACGACGGGGGGCGTACGAAGGTCTGCAACGGCTTCTGGGTGATGGGGGAGTCTCACGGTTAAGCCTTTCGCCTGTTCGCTGAATCCCAGCCTGACGGATGATTAGATTGTCAGCAACGGCGACGTGTGGCTCGGGTCTGGGTCTGAAGTCGGGGCGTGGCAGACGGCGATGCCGCGCCATGTCTGTTCAAGAACGCCCACTGCGAGGCCGGCGTGAACGCCGTCTTGGATGCCGATTCGGCCGGCCACCATCGCCTGAGGGGTTGTCGGATCGTGCGGTACCGGCCCCCTGGCTTCTGCTGGATTGGGGTTTGCGTCCCCGGCCACGACCCCGGTCCGGAGGCCGGGCGGAGGGCATCGCCTTTTCGGAGTGCCACTCGTGGTCGAGAACCACCTCGAGTGATTTTCCCGTCAGCTTCTCGATATCCACCAGGTATTCGGTTTCGCTCTGGTCACAGAAGGCGATGGCAATCCCCGCCTGGCCGGCGCGGCCCGTGCGGCCGATGCGGTGGACATAGCTCTCGGCAATGTTGGGCAAGTCGTAGTTGATCACGTGGCTGACGCCGTCCACGTCGATTCCCCGAGAGGCGATGTCGGTGGCCACCAGCACGCGGACGTCACCAGACTTGAACCCTGCCAGTGTCTTCTGACGGGTTCCCTGGCTCTTGTTTCCATGGATTGCGGCGGCGTTAACGCCCGCTTTTGCGAGGTCTTTTGCGACTCGGTTGGCCCCGTGCTTTGTGCGGGTAAAGACAATGGCACTTTTGATTTCATCGCCTTCCAGTAATTCACGGAGCAGTCGCTTTTTGTCCGCACGCTCCAGAAACATCACCTTTTGAGTGGTGAGGTCCACGGTCGTCGATTGTCGGTCCACTTCCACTCGAATTGGGTTGTGCAGGAAGCCACTGGCCAGCTTGACGATGGAGTCCGGCATGGTCGCGGAAAAGAGCAGGTTTTGCCGTTCGTCGTGGAGCAGGTCGAGGATCTTCCGAATGTCGCGAATAAAGCCCATGTCGAGCATTCGGTCGGCTTCGTCTAGGACAAAAAACTCGACGTGTTGAAAGTCGATGTACCCCTGGCCGTGCAGGTCCAGCAGACGCCCGGGCGTGGCAATTAACACATCCACGCCTCGTCGGAGGTCGGCCACCTGTGGACGTTGGTTGACGCCTCCAAAAATCACTCGGTGGTACAGGTCCACAAATTGGCTGTAGGCGTCAAAACTCTCGCCTATCTGAGCGGCCAATTCCCGGGTCGGTGTCAGTACAAGCGCCCGAATGACCGGTTTTCCGGGCAATTCATCCGTGGCCAGGTGTTGGATAATGGGCAGAAGAAAAGCCGCCGTTTTTCCCGTGCCGGTTTGGGCACACCCCAGCACATCCCGGCCTTCCAACAAAGGAGGAATGGCCTGGGCCTGAATCGGGGTCATGGTCGTATAATTTTCGGCCGCAATTGCCCGCTGAATGGGTTCGAT
>CAUZBV010000083.1:0-10595 GCA_963578115.1 Myxococcales bacterium | reverse complement strand
AGCTGCACCAAGAGCGACTCAAATTGGCCCGGGCGTGCGCTGACGGCGTTCAGGTCGGTGCTCGGTATGTAGAAATGCGCATCGTTTTCGGCCACCTCGTTCCGCCAGCGCCCGTTGTGGACCACGGCTACCCGCCAACGCTTAATCCCACCGCCAAGCTCTGCGTACGAGTGGCCATGGGAACTCATACCCTCGCCACCGGCGTAGTGGTTCGTAAACGCGCTTTTGCTGGCCCCCGAGTTGTCCCAAACCGGTTGCCTGCGCGGCATGGATCCAGACATGATCTCCACTTCCAGATGCTCTCCATCCGGCATGCGATCAACGCTCTTGACCACCATCGTGTGGCCGATGCCCTTCTTCTGCCAGCGTTTGAGCAGGGTGTCGCCCTCTCGCACGGCCGTGGGCACCAGATTGAAGGTGTTGGTGCTCGACGCCAGGTGCATGGATCCCGTGTAGGTGAGGATATAGACCATGAAGTGGCCCGTTCGTTTGTTCAAGAAGATGCGGTCAAAATACGCGCCTGCATACGCGTTCTCGCCCAGCCAGGGGTTCCGGTCGTCGCCACGCACCGAAATCTTTCGTTTGGCCAACTTGCTGTCCACCGGCCAGTTCCCCAGGTCTTCGTCCAACGCCACGTCCGTGAAATCTTCATAGCGCGTCGCAAACGTCGGGAAGTTCGGGACGGGGCCGTGGTCTGTCCAAATCCCGAAATGACCGAAATACCAGGAGCCCGTGGGCGTCCAGGCAGAGATGTAGAAGGGCAACCCGTACCAACTGGCAAAGGTCACTCGCAGAAAGACGCTCGCCTCGGCGCATTCCAACGCCGGTGACGGCAACCGGACACCCCATGGGGTGGTGAGCTCAAAGGTGCTGCCGTACCCATTGTCCCGCGGGATCTTGTTCATGGACGCGATCCACAGCGCGTATTTCTCGTTCCAATCCAGTCCGCTGTACTCGTCCCACGCGAGACCCGCTTCCCGAGCCGCCGGCGTGCTCCGATCCGTCCAGCGATTGGGCGTGGCCCACACGCGTGTGTCTGACGCGCTGCTTTCCTCGGGCGGGCCCAAGACGCCACTGATGCTGTCGTCTTTCCCCATGGCGGGGGGGGCGTCCAGAACGGGCTTGTCATATTCGCCGTTCCCGACCCCGAGTGTCTCGTCGATGACGGCGGGGCTGCACGCACAGAGGCTCACAAGCGCCAAAACACACGGAAAAAGAATTCGTTTCGGGGGATACGGAGACCGGCTCATCATGTCTTCCTCACAACAACAACGATTTGAGATTCAGCAGGTGGAATGACTTCAGCGGCCCTCATATACCACATACTCGGCGGTAGCCCGAAGGATTTTCTTCCGAACGGGCGTTCAGTGCAGCGTTTGCTGCGGGCTTGAAGAAGGGCGGGCGCTGGTCTAGCCTAGCCCCCATGGAATGTCACAGAGCCCACTCATGACACCTGCCATCGCCGCCATCCTGTGCATCGCAGTGTACGTAGTGGGATATCGGTTCTATGCCAAGTTTCTGGCGGAGAAGGTGTTCCACCTGGACGACAGCCGGGTCACGCCGGCCCACACGCTGGAAGATGGCGTGGACTATGTGCCCACCCGTCCCTCGGTGCTTTTTGGCCATCACTTTGCCTCCATCACCGGCCTGGCGCCCATGTTGGGACCGGCCGTGGCGGTTATCTGGGGCTGGGTGCCGGCCCTCTTGTGGGTGACGCTCGGGGCCGTGTTTATCGGCTGCGTCCACGACTTCTCCGCCTTGGTGGTTTCGCTCCGGGCACGCGGGTTGTCCGTTGGCAAGGTGGCCGAGGGTGTCATCGGGAAACGCGCGCGCACCCTCTTTTTGCTCATCATCTTCTTTGGCGTCTCCCTGGCCATGGGCGTCTTTGTGTTCGTCATCGCCAAGCTCTTTACCCGCGGCATGTTCCCCCAATCCGTCCTGCCCTCGGGCCTCCTGATGGTCATCGCCTTGGTTGCCGGGCACCTCCTCTACCGAAAGAAGATGCGGCTCCTGCCCGTGGCGATTGTGGGGTTTGCCCTCGAGCTCCTGGGCATTTGGCTTGGGACGAAATACCCGACCCTGGGGTTGGCGCTCTGGCCCACCAGCACCACCTGGACCTGGATTCTGCTCCTCTACGCCTTTCTTGCGTCCGTGCTGCCGGTCTGGGTATTGCTCCAGTCGCGAGATTTCTTGAACGGCCTCCTGCTCTATCTCGGGATGGGCTTGGCGTACATCGGTTTGTTTGTGGGGGACCACACCTTTGCCGCGCCGGCGGTTCAGATGAACCCGGAAGGCGCGCCGCCCATGCTGCCCTTTGTGTTCATCGTCATCGCGTGCGGAGCGGCGAGTGGATTTCACGGATTGGTCAGCTCGGGAACCACAGCCAAACAGCTGGATCGGGAGAGCCACGCCCGACCCATCGCCTATGGTGGGATGATCGGAGAGAGCCTCTTGGGGCTTCTCGCCGTGTTGGCGTGCACGGCGGGCATCGGCGATTCGGTGGAGTGGCATGAGCACTACGGTTCGTGGAACGCGGCACAAGGTCTGGCCGCCAAGCTCGGAGCCTTCATCACGGGGACCACGACCTTTCTTGCCAATCTGGGGATCTCCGCCACCCTCGGGAAAGCCTTGGTGGCCATGGTCGTGGTGTCGTTCGCGTTGACCACCCTGGACTCAGCCACGCGTTTGCTGCGTTTCAACATCGAGGAGATCGGGCGGTCGTTTCGCCTGCCGGGCACGCGAAACCGGTACTGGGTCTCCATCCTGGCTTGCGGAGCCATCGCGTTCTTCGCCTTTTTCGAAGTGGGCGGGAAGCCTGCCGGCCTCGCGCTTTGGGGCCTCTTTGGCACCACCAACCAGCTCCTGGCATCGCTGACCTTGATCATGGTCACAGTCTATCTGAAGGCCCGACGGTGGCCCACCTGGCCCACCGCCATCCCCGCCGTCTTCATGCTTGGGAGTACACTCGTGGCCATGGTCACCAACCTGGTGGGTTTTGTGCGCGCAGCCCAAGGGGGCGGTGACGTCACCGGCTATGTGTTGCTGGCGGGGGTGGGCGGGGTTCTCCTGGTCCTTTGTATCTGGCTGGCCATTGAAGCCGCCCTGGTCCTCCGCAAGCCCGTCGACCAGGCCGAACCCGCCCAAATCGCCTTGCCCGATTAAGCGTCTACCCCTTCGGCTCGTCCACCACCATGAAATCCGGAAGGCCCAGCCGCTCGCAGGGCCACGGGCCAATGGAGAACATCTCCGACCGATTCCACCAATTGCCCGTCTCTGCCCGCTCTTCGGACGTGGTCATGCGGTGGTCCCAAAAAACCAGCCTGATCAAGTCTGGGTTGGCCGGCAATGGCTCCACAAAGAGGTCCTGCACGCTCTCCGGTGCGTGGCACAGAGCCAGGGCGATGTTGCGCACATAGCGCGGCATGGCCCGCTGGGCCGCGTTGCGTTGATGCGCTGTGGGGGCCCCCTCCGGTACCCGAAGCGGATAGAACCACAAGGAGAAATCCACCCGAGGTTGGTGGGGAGCCACAAAGGGCGGCGCTCGACTCGGGTCATTCGGTTTGTAGTGCAGGTTCTGCGCCCTCCACTCGTCGCCGCTGAACGTTTGGAACTCCACCTCGTAGCGGTACGTCGTGATGGTCGCAAAGAGATGGTAGCTGTTCACCAAGCGAAGCGGCCGCGTGCGCCGCCGGATCTCCTGCACAGTGGGCGCCGAATCCAGGGCCCGATCCAGCCAGCCGCGCTCGTCCGGGTCCAAAGGTTTGTAGGCCAAAAAAGCCTCCGCGTCATGGTGGAAGAGCAGTCTCCAGTCGTACGTGAGTGCGCTCTTTCCCCACCGGTGCACCTCCGTGTCGTTCCAAATAACGGGTCCCTGCCGAAGGCCGAACGACGCGATCCCTTCCACAACAGAGAGGCCCAAATACACCCACACCAAGAGCACCACACCCACGCGACGCGTGATCAGCCCCCATCGAATCCTTTCGCTCGTTTGCGGCGGCGGCACGGGTTCCGGGGCCTCCCTCTCCCGCGCGCCGCGACGCCACCAAACCAGGCGACGCAAGCGCTCTTGAACCCATTGGATGTCGCTCTCGTCGAGTAAGAACACGTGAAGAATCAACGCGTGATAACAAAAGAACCCATAGTTTGCCGTGGTCAGGTCCATCAACTGGAACCCGGTCAGCAACACAAACGCCACCAAGCGACCCAGGCGAGGACCGAAGATAAAGAGGGGCACGGCCAGCTCCAACACCATGGCGGTCCGACTCTCAAAATGATGCCACCACTCGGGGAGATTGTGGGCGTACCAGCCCAGCCAGGTGGGAATGGGCGCCGTCTCGTAATAGACCATCATGGCGCTGCCGTCGTGCCAATCCATGGTGCCGGACATCCACTTGGCGATGCCGGATTCGAAGTAGAGCTTAAAGAGCAAAATTCGAAACAGCAGGTGAATCCATCGGCTGGGCCGCTTGACCGACAGAAACACCGCCAACATCCCGCTCTCGATGAGCATGTTGTCCCACTGAAAGCTCAGAAAATCACGGCAGGCCACCGCGTAGCTCAAATAGAGCAGCGTCGACAATGCAAAGGACACCCGGGGAAAGAAGCCGAAGAAGGCGCACAGGGCCAACGCCACACCCGCCACGATCCCCACAGTCAACGTGGTGTCATCCGCCGCACGCCACAGCAGGGTCGGCACATCCCAGCGGCTCAAATCACCACAGGCGCGGGTGGCCTCTGAAGGATCATCGTGGTGCGTACGACATTCGGCTTGGTCCTCCAAACGTTGGTCCACCTGGGTCAGATAGTGCTGCACAGGCAAGAGCCCTTCGCTGCCGATCAGTTGATGCACCTGGGCCCCAAGGGAGAGCCACGCATTCAGAAAGATCATGGCGAGGAGGATCTGGAACGCTCGAGAGACCTTCGGGCCCGAGCCTGCGCCCCAACTCCTCCGAACCGAGCGCCAAAACATGGCTGTGCGGCGGAACGCGGTGGAAGGAGCAAGGGCGTCTGTGTTTTCCATGGGCCGCCAGCCTACCCCACTCGGTCCATAGGGACAAAAACCGGCACCACCGCCCGGGCCCGCTACTTGGCAGCGAGCACTTTCCGCACCTGGGAAACAATCTGTTTGAGCGACGCCCGTTTGGTGAGGAGCTTACGAACCGTTGGGTCGGTCAAGGAACGTGCGAGGTCGCCCCGCAAATGGTGGCACCCGCCTGATAGGCCAACCCACACCTTCTCCTATGACATTAGGAATCACGCGGGTGGAAGCTGACGGGTGTCCGCCACGGCATTCGCACACGGTCAGTAGCACCTACTGGAGGACGGGGTCCTGTGGAACCACGGACGGGTCGTCTGTGGGCACAGCGTGCTCTTCGTCCGGCGGCACATACTCCACTGGAGACACCTTATCGAGCTGGAACTCTTTGCGGCTCATGGCGATGTAGTTGTGGCCGATCTCCACCTGTGAGCCTTCCCAGACACGATTACCGTCGGAGTCCAAGCGTGCGTTCATGGTCGCCTTCTTGCCCGTTCGACACACGGTCTTAATCTCTACGAGCGTTTCGGCCCAAGCCAACAGGTACTTGCTGCCTTCAAAGGGTTCGCCCTGGAAATCGGTGCGCAAGCCATAGCACAGCACCGGAATGTTGAGCCGATCACACACAAGCGTGAGCTGCAATACTTGCTTGGCCGTCAGGAATTGGGCTTCGTCCACGAGCACACAATGCACAGGAGACTGTCGCTGCTCACGACGGATCTGCGTATAGAGATCGTCCAACTCTCGAAACGCGAACCCGTTGGACTGAAGTCCGATACGCGATGTAATCCGACCTGCACCGTAGCGGTCATCCAGGTTGGGTGTGAAGAGCAAGGTGCGCATGCCCCGTTCTTGGTAGTTGTGCGCCGATTGGAGCAGCGTCGTGCTCTTTCCCGCGTTCATTGCCGAATAGTAGAAGTAGAGCTTTGCCATGGTGTCCGTTCCGTCGGGTGGTTGACCGCGTCCGTCCTATGGACGCGCCCTTCCAGTACAAAGCCCCTTGGCCTCACGCAAGAGGATTCCACGATTTTTCATAGCCCATGGAAATTGCAGTGTTTTTCTTAGACTTACCCAACTTTGTCCACAGGGCGATCCAAATTCAAACTCACCATTCCCCAGACTCTTCAAACGATTGCGACTATGCTACGATTGGATCATGGCTGTCCGCACCATCGCCATCATCTCCACCGGTGGCACCATCGAGAAGACCTACGATGAGATCAATGGGGCCCTCTCCAATGAGTTCCGCGTCCTCGACATCATGCTGGGGTCTTTGCAACTCGGGGGCGTGGCATTAACTCGGGTGCCGCTCATGAACAAGGACAGCCTGGAAATGACCTCCGATGACCATCAACTCATCGCGGGAACGGCCATCACCATGGCCGAAGAGTGCGATGGGGTGGTCGTGGTACATGGCACCGATCGTCTCGCGGTGACCGGCGAACAGATTTGCACACTGAACGGCTCGCCAGCCAGTCCCATCGTCCTCACGGGCGCCATGCGGCCCTATGAGCTGCGACACACCGACGCTCTCCAAAATCTGACCGAGGCGTTAATGGCTGTGCAGCTGCTGGAGCCGGGAGTGTACGTAGCCATGCACAACAAAGTGCTGCAATTTCCTGGAGTACAAAAGGATCCCACCCGAGGAACGTTCATCAAGCGCGGAGACTAGCTAGCCGAGACGCGCGTCGAAATACTTTCCGCACTGGGGGCATTCCATTCGCACCGACACGTCTTCTTCCACAGTACACGCCATGGTCCCTTCCTTGCAGAATGGACATCGATGGCCGTCGGTCCTTCCGTTGATACACTCGGTCATGATGTCGTAGAGCACAGACTGCAACTCTTCCGCCGTATATTGTTCCGTATCACTCATGATGATCCGATGATCTCCGGGCCCCTCCGCCCTGTCAACCGACCAAGCGTCTCAAGGGTCCACCACAACGGTGGGGATGCTCTTCCAAGAAGGAAACGACCGCGTCAAAGAGGTCGCCCACCCCCGCTTCGATGGTCTGTGTGTGGGGGTCAAAATCTTCCGGGGTGGCGTCAGTCAATCGAATGCCTTCCCGACTCAAATTCCCCTTCAACGCTTCGTAATCTTGCAAGCGGGTCGCGTTCAACGCGATCAACACCGGATGGAAATTGAAGACCTTCAGCCCCTTTGAATCCAGGTCCAACGTGTCCAGAGTGCACGCGCTGCCCCGCCGAAGGTGCACATCATCTTCGAACCAAATGGGGATCTCTACGACCCCGGCCCAGTTCACAAAGGGGGCCAGGCCGGCTTCGCCATCCCGCAGGTTCGACGCATCGTATTGGATCCCCTTGGCGGCATACGCTTCCAACTGCGGGGTTCCTTGAATCAGACAGTGCGCTCGAACACCCGTGGCTTCGGGGACCAACGCTTGGATATACGCCAGCACATCATCCACGGAGTCACCGTGGGACGAACCGGGCAAAAAATTGGGATGGCCACCCAACTCCAATAGCTCGCCCTGACGCAAGACGTCCAGCACGGGGCTCGCATGGGTCGCGAAGAAAGTGGCCCCCAGCGCAGCGTTCTGTAGCCGCTGATGGATGGCCTCCACCGCCCAGTCCGGCGCCCAATCTTGGTCGAAGCTCAGGTGAATCATGCGTCCTCGCGAGCCGAGCATAGCACAGTCCACGGCCAAAACTAGCCCCACACCGTCTTCCCAGCCGTCCTTCCACCCACAACATTCCATTGACCCCCCCGCTCCAGCCTGGTAACACGTTTCTCGCACGGCCGCGGCTGGGAAAGGCATGCTCAATAACATCACTACAAACACACAAAAGCTGATCGCCGTTTGCCTAATCGTCCTGGGTGGGTGCGGCAATGGATCGGACAACGCGCCGACGGACGCGCCCGGCTATGCCCAACTCCACGAAGCGATCTTCTCCAAAGGCTGCGCGGTGTCGGCCTGCCATGGCGGTGACAAGGGGATTGGCGGCCTGTCCTTTGAGACCGCGACCGACTCCTACACTGCCCTGATTGGCGTGGCCCCCACGAACGGCGCCGCCGCCAAAGACGGCTACAAGCTTGTGGATCCGAGCAACCTCGAAAACAGCTTTCTCTGGTGGAAGTTGACCGCGACTTCCGAAGAGATCGGAAGTCACGGGTATGGCGCTGGCATGCCATTGGGTGCCTTTGATGCCCCCGGACCCAAGTCACTGGCCGCCATCAAAGCATGGATACAAGCGGGTTCACCCATGGACGGTGTCCATTTTGAGGCGGACTGGGCCACCGACCCGGGCGAGGCGAACTACGTCCAATGCGAAGCCACCGACGAGGCGGGCTTGAAGGCTTGTTTTGGCGACCCGCCCGATCCGGCCACAGCGCTGCGTTTCACCACGCCGCCCCTCACGCTGAAAGCAGGTACGGAGCACATCTATTGCTCCCGCCTGGACGTGGTGCTGGACAGCGACATCATCTTCCACAACGCCGAGGGCGCGCAAATGGTGGGCGGCCACCATGCTGCGGTCTATGTGTCCATGGCCCCCGAGGACGGGTTTGATCCGGTGGATTGCGATGACATCGACATGGGCGCCATGCGCTTTGTCACCGGCGCCGGGGGTGCCGGTGGCCAGAACTTGGCGCTGCCCGAGGGCGTGGGTCTTCGCATTCGAAAAGGCGAGCAGCTCATCATCCAATCCCACTACATCAACACCGGCAGCGAAGAGCGGGTCGTCATGGACGCGGTGGACCTGGTGCTCAGCCCGCCCGACTCGAACCCCACCATCGCCGACGCCTTCAGTGTGGTCGACTCGGGCTTCTCCATTCCGCCCGGCGCCACCCAATACGAGCGGGTGAAAGAGTGCATGGTGGACCGCGATTTAGACATCCATCTGCTGCTTGGCCACACCCACGATTACGGCGTGCTTTTTGACTTTGAGCTGCTGCTTCCGGACGCCGAACCACAGCTTCTCTACCACGCCACCGACGGTCCCATGCTTCGTGACACCCCGGAGATCATCTACTACGATCCCCCGCTCCATCTGAACAAGGGCGACAAGGTGCGGATGACCTGCCGATGGGACAACACCACCCCCCACGATCTGTCCTGGCCCGAAGAGATGTGCGTGGCGTTTATGTACTACAGTCCAGGCGAAGGGTTCTTGATCTGTGACACGGACAACGAGACGCCGGTTCTGCTGGGCGGCGGCGGCGAAGGCGGCTGCGCCAAACCGGATGACGCCGGCAACAATCTGGGCGTGGGCAGATACTGCACCGACGGCGGCGGCGAGTGCGAAGGCCAAGAGGCCAACTTTTGCATCGCCGGCTTCAGCGACGAGAACTATTGCACCGTCATTTTGTGCCAAGACGACAGCGTCTGCGGCGAGGACGCCACTTGCGTGTCGGAAGGCCCCGGGAGCGCCTGCGTCCCCACCCACTGCCAATAAAGGTTCCCCTCGATCGCCCCTTCCAAAGACACCTGAAAATCTGTAATCTAGAAGCATGCGTTCATGAAGCACCGACTACTACTCACGCTTCTTTCTTGGGCCCTGCTCCTGGGCTGTGGTGACTCCTCCGATCCGGCGCCCACCGACACGGCCGCACCGGACACCAGCACCCCGGACGAGGGCTCCCCACCGGGTGACGAAGGCCCGACGCCCACGCCGACGTCGGTCACGCTCACGCATATCGCGACCACGGAGATGGTCCAAGGGACGCACCGGCCCGAGCTGGCCATCGAGCGCTACACCATCGACTAGGAGAAGCTACTCTTCTCCCATGCAGACGTTGTCTTTGCATTTTCCGGACTGACACTGAAAATCTTGATTGCACGGGCCCCCAGCCACTTGCTGGTCGGCGCAGGTCTTGTTCTGCCTGCAAAACTGGTCGGGACCACAGTCACCGCGCTCCTTGCACGTGCTGTCATCGGCGTCGGCTTTCGCCGTGTCTGCGTTGGACGGACGCGTCGCGTCCAAAGAAACACACTTGTTTTTCGGTGTGCAAAACTCGCCTGTCTGGCACTCGGAGTCTTCCTCACACGCCCCGGGGGGCTTCTCGCCTTTGACCGCCTCCACGTCGCCGCAAGCCAACCAAAAAAAGGCCAGTCCCATCACAATCAGAAATCGTCGCATGTGCACTTTCCCCTCCGGTCGCTTCGCATACGTGGCCTGAGCCGAATGCCCATGGTATGCCTCGAAGAAACACCATGTCAAAGGGACCGACAGAAAGGATTCCTGACCGACGTGACAAGCGTCTCGGAATGGATCACTCTGTCCCTATGGACGCTTGGTTCCAACGCCTGCCGACCCTCGTTGTCCTGGTCTGCACGCTCACCCCTGGCTGTGCCCATCGCTCAGCCGGCCAATCCGAGGAGACGCTTATGGCGCCGACCCACCACTCTGATCGCCCCCTCATCGTGGCCCACCGCGGCTGGTCCCACAGAGCGCCGGAGAACACCCTGGCTGCCTACCGACTGGCCCTCAAAACGGGCGCTGAGATGGCCGAGTGCGATGTGCACGTCAGCGCGGATGGCGTGGTCATGCTCCTCCATGACGAGACCTTGGATCGGACGACCAACGGTTCCGGTCCCAT
>CAUZBV010000082.1:0-10645 GCA_963578115.1 Myxococcales bacterium | reverse complement strand
GGCTTCATTGACCTCGAAGAGTCCAATGTCCGACATGTTCAGGTCCGCCTTCTGCAAGGCGAGCTTGGTGACCGGTCCCGGAGCCAGAAGCATGAGTGTGGGATCGGAGCCAATGACGGCCATGGAGCGGAACCGTGCCCGCGGTTGGACACCCAATTCGTCGGCTTTTGCCTTGCTTCCAATGAGAATTGCGGCGGCACCGTCGGAAATTTGGCTCGACGTGGCGGCAGTGATGACGCCATTTTCCGCCTTGAAGGCCGGACGCAAACCCGATACGGCCTCCAATGTAGAGCCTCGACGAGGACCTTGGTCCGTCGTCACGATGTGGGGTGCGCCCTCGGGATCCGGGGCGGTCACGGGAAGAATTTCACGTTCAAAGTATCCGTTGTCGATGGCGTGCAATGCGCGTCGATGGCTCTCTACGGCCATTTCATCCAGGTCCTGTCGATTCAAGGCATACTTTTCAGCGATCAGCTCGGCGGAGATCCCTTGGCTGACGATATCGAATCGATCCGTGATTTGGTCACTGATCCCACCCGCATCGCTGCCCATGGTAACTCGAGACATGTTTTCGACGCCGGCCCCGACCGTTAGATCCATGGTGCCGGCCATGACGGCTTGGGCCGCGAAGTTGGTGGCCTGAAGGCTCGACGCACACATTCGATTGACCGATGTGCCGGGTACACTCACGGGCCAGCCTGCGGCCAATACGGCCGTGCGTCCAATGTTGAGTCCTTGCTCGCCCACCTGGGTGACGCAACCCATCACGACGTCTTCGATGTGTTCGGGTGATACATCGACGCTCTCGACCAATCCGTTGAGGCATTGTGCCGCCAAGTCGTCGGGGCGAATGTGTGCCAAGGCTCCCCCCCGTTTGCCTAGGGGAGTCCGCTTTGCTTCCAGAATATACGCGTCAGCCATTGTTGTCCTTTCTTGCAATTGCTCAATTAATCGATTCGTTCGGTTGCCCCTATATATATTGTGGACGCGCGTGTGGCAATCGGTTTGCGCACCATTTGGACGGGACGCATGCTTTGAGGGACCGCTTCGTCGAATTTTCGATCTGTCCGGATGACCGACGGACAGCCCACTGGTAGGATGACCGCATGCAGATGGACATGATGCAATGGCTCTGGGCGGGAGTTGCGCTGGTCTTGATGATCTTGGCTCTCGTCGTTGTTCTTCGCTGGGGACGAAGCAGCCGGCGGCCTGAACGGAGCAAGCGTCTACGTTCACACGCAAAGGGTTCTTCGCTGGCCCACTCGCCGGGTCCATCCACGTCCGGTCCGATGGCGCACAACGCCTCCGTTGATCCCATGAGCGCGCACAAACATCGAGAGGCCGCACTGTCGGCGCAACAGAGCGGCAATCAACGGGCGGCCGCCGAGGAATTTGCGAGAAGTGGCGATACCCAAAAGGCGGTTCGTCTATGGGTGGACTTGGGGGAACATCGACGTGCGGCGGAAGTGATGGAGAAAGCGGGCCACTTCCTCCAAGCAGGGCTTCTCTACCAGCAAGCCGATGCCTATCTCAAGGCCATTGAGTGTCTGGAGGCATCGAAAGAACCGGTGCGCGCGGCACCACTGCTGCGCGAAATCGGGGAGGTCCACAGAGCCCTTGCCCTGGAGGCCACGGCCGCCTTGAGTGGTGAGCGCCTTGAGGAGGCGGCCACGCTTTTCTTGGAGGCGGGTCAGTTTCAGCGTGCCGGTGAATTGTGGCTGAAACTGGAAGACCACGAGCGCTGTGTTGAAGCGTTTCGGCGCGCAGGACAAGTGCACCAGGCCGCTCAGTTGTTGGAAGAACATGGCCATTGGGCATGGGCCGGTGCGCTCTTCGAGGAGTCCGAGAAGTGGGAGGACGCAGCACGGTGTTTTGAGACAGCGGATCAATTGGATGATCGCATCCGCTGTTTGGCCAAAGGCGACAACGTCTGCCGAGCGGTTCGGCTCTTGCATCGAGAGCGGCGCTTTGAGGAGTCTTTGGAGTTGTTGAATTCTGTGACTCCATTGAGCTCCGAGTATGCTCAAGTCTCTTTGCTCAAGGGCGGTGTATTGGAGCGTTTTGGCCGTCTTGGTGAGGCGTCAGCGGCGTATACGACGGGGCTCAAGACGGTCAAGGTCGACGTAAGAGCGGTGCCACTCTTCATACGCGTGGCGCGCGTACAGGAAGGAGCGGGATTGATCCGGGCCGCCATCGCAACCATCACGCGAGTGATCACGTCGGGGTTGGCAACCCCTGAGATCACGGATTGGGCTCGACGGATGGCCAATCTCGTGACGGGTACGTCCGATTTTGTCGTGCCCGAATCGGAATTTGCCACCGAAGAGACCATGGGTTTTGACGGGGAGGAGCCGTCGAGCGGACTGGTTCCCACCCTTGTATTTCAGTCAGCAGGGTCGGCCAAGAACCCGGAGGTTGGTGAGGAGCAAGCGCCAGGAGTCGTACTCTCAGAGACCCTCGGGCGGCGGTATCGCCTGGACGACCCGTTGGGCCAAGGGGGAAATGGTGTGGTGTATGGCGGATATGATCGCGTATTGCAGAAGGAAGTGGCCATTAAGTTCATCATCTCTGGCGTGAGCATGACGAGCATTTCGCGGGACTTCTTTATTGAAGAAGTGCGCCTTGCGGCCAAGCTGACGCACCCGAATATTGTGGGTTTGTATGATGTGGGCGAAGCGGATGGGATGTTGTATTTTACCATGGAGAAGGTGCAGGGGGGGTCGTTGGGGGAGATCGTTCAGTCTTCGGGCGGCGTCCTTTCACACGAGCGTGTGGCGCCGATTCTTGCGCAACTTTGCGACGCCTTGGATTATGCCCATGATCGGCAAATCGTGCATCGCGATATCAAACCCGGCAATGTCATGGTTACCGAGGACCAACAGGTTAAACTGCTGGATTTTGGGATCGCGACCGCGATTGATGAATGCCCCGATCAGGCATTTGTTGTCTGTGGAACGCCCTATTTCATGAGCCCCGAACAAATTGGTCGAGACTTCATCGACCATCGAACCGACGTGTATAGCTTGGGATGCTTACTCTATGTGTTGTACACCGGCAACGTTCCCTTTCCGGACGGCAACGTCTACGATCATCATCGAAACTCGGCGCCGCCGAATCCTTGTGAGCGAGTCGAATCGTTGCCCCAACCCATCGGGTCCATACTCATGCGATGTCTGGCGAAAGATCGAGCCGATCGTTTCCAACGAGCGGGGGAAGTATCTAAAGCACTGACTGCAATCTAGAACGATGGGGTTTTGCTTAATCCACAGAAGCCGATTCAATTCTTATCCCCAACTATCTCTTTAAGAGCCTGATTTTACCCATACACGATCTTGTACGGATCATTCGGCTGGACACACCATCTTGTGGGCTGTGTGAATTTGCCGATTTTTTCTTGACGACACCGAAAAAAAGCCCTTGACCGTTGCGGCATGGTCCGGCTTAGTGTGGGAGAAAGTGGGATGCGGTGGGAGAATAGTTTTCTCCTACTGGGTGGTTGTTATATCGATGTTTACGGGCGAGTACACGCATGCGATGGATTCGAAGGGCCGAGTATCGGTTCCTGTTGAGTTGCGTGAAGTGCTCAGGGCCCACTACGACGAGCGGTTCATCGTGACAAAGTCACTGGAAGGTGGGTGCCTCTGGGCTTTTCCTTTCAAAGAGTGGCAGCGTCTGGCGGATCGGATCGCAGAGAAGGGTGTTGGCGGGCGTGAACTCATCAAGCTGAGACGTCGTTTCTTTGCTCCAGCACGCACCTGCTCTATCGATCGCGCTGGTCGTATCTTGCTTCCCGAACCGTTGCGTGAACACGCGCGGCTTGAGAATCAAGTGACCTTCGCAGCGATGGGGGGATACGTCGAAATTTGGCGACCTGATTTGTGGACTGATGAGGTCAGTGCCTTGGATGAGAGTGAGGATGCTCTCTTGGAGGCAATGGCTGAACTGGGGCTATAAGCGCTCTTTGGGCGTGGATGGGTCAGTGGGAGCACGTTCGGTTGGCAAAGAGACAGCCAGCTGCACAGGTGAAGTCGTCTCCGTATTGGGGGCTAAAAACCTTTGCGCTTACTCTGGGGTTTGTAATCGCCCTGCTGTCACTTGGTGTGTACCAGGTGTGGCAGCGTTACGATCTCTATTCGTTGGGCATGAGCCTGTCGGGCGAAACGCTCCGCTACAGAGCATTGCTGGAAGACAAAAAGAAGCTTCGCCTGGAGCGAGCCACGCTCAAGCAACCCGAACGAATCCGGCAGGAAGCGGCCGCCCGATGCGGCATGCGCGTTCCGGCCCCAACAGATGTGGTGGAGATACAATGAAACAGACGATGCGCTTTCTATTGGGTTCTTTGGCGTTTCTTGCCTGGTTACTCAACGGCTGTGGGGTTCATTCTGAACCGGTCCGAGATGTGGAGCAGGCCGATTTTCACTACAAGCTCGCAAACGGTCATTTCTATAGCCAAGAGATCCACATGGCTCTCCGCGAATTAACCCGTTCCCTCGAATTAAACGCGGACCATCCAGACGCCAATCATCTGATGGCGTTCATCCTTTACGGGCGCAAAGAGGTGGCTAGAGCAGAGCGCTTTTATCGTCACGCTGTTGAGATACGTCCCGGTTTCCACGACGCCCGGGCCAATCTTGGTGTACTGCTACTCAGCCAACGCCGATGGCGAGAAGCCATCCAATTGTTGACCCCGTTGACGAAAGCCACCCTGTATGGGACGCCGTGGCTCGTTCACAACAACCTAGGCTATGCCTATACGCAGCTTGGTCAGCACTCCAAGGCGCTCAAGCACTATCGTTTGGCAGTCTTCCACAACCCCAAGTTTTGTTTGGGCTACAACAACTTGGGAGCACTGTACAAAAAACTCGGCCAACAAGATCTAGCGATCGATTACCTCGAGCGGGCAACCACTCGGTGCAAGACCTACGCAGAACCGCATTTTCATCTAGGGGAAATTTTCCAACACAGAGGGGCGTTGAAACAGGCTCGCCAAGCATTTGGGCTCTGTTACAAGGCATCGCCGGAGTCGCCCTTTGGTCGCCGTTGTCGAGTGAGGATGTAGACCGCCAATGACCACTGGTTTTCAAAAATGCCCCAAGACGGGGATGAACCGCAAGACGAGCAAGAAGCGAAAGCAAATTGCCTCGCCCATCGACGCACTTAAGCTTCAACAGCGGCGTATGCGACTGGTCGGCGGCCTTTTGTCGTTCATGATGATTGCTGTGGTCTGTACGTGCGGTTACCTCCAGGGTTGCGAAGGCGAACTGTTTTTGCACGAAGCGGAGCGCAATTACGTTCGGACGTTGCGGCTGGATACCCAGCGAGGCGACATCTACGACCGCAACGGGGAAGCCCTGGCGTCGTCGGTCGAGGTGGACACGATCTACGCGAATCCGAGAAAAATGAATCAGGATCACAAGAAAAAAGTGAAGAACAGTGATCCGATCGCTGCCGCTCGCGCCCTGAGTGAAGTCCTTCAGATTGACAAGCACATTCTGGAGCAACGATTGACCAGCAATCGACACTTTGTCTACGTCAAGCGTCAGATCACGAGTCAAGAGTCCAGCTGGGTTCAATCGCTGGAGCTGAACCACGTTCACATTACGCGTGAAGCCAAGCGATTTTATCCAAAAAAGGAACTGGCGGGTCAGCTCTTGGGCATTGTGGGGGTGGACTCTCGCGGCCAAGAAGGGCTTGAGGCCACCTATGATTCAGTGCTGCACGGCGGGCGCTTAGAGGCCATTTATCATCGGGATGTAGGCAAGCGAAGTTCGTTGCTTGAGGGCTTGCCTCCCATGGAGAGTCAAGCTGGACATTCACTGATGCTCACGCTTGACGAGAAAATCCAAACCACAGCGAAGCGTGAACTCGAGCGAGCCGTCATTTCGTCGCTTGCGAACAGTGGCATCGCGATTGTGATGGATGTGCCAACGGGTGACGTGTTGGCATTGGCTCATTACCCACGCTTTAACCCCAATCGATACCGAGAACAACTTGCCGAAGACCGACGCGTCGTGAAGAACCGTGCATTTACAGACCAGTTTGAGCCGGGATCGACCTTCAAGGTGTTCACCATGGCGGCAGGGTTGGAAGAAGGCGTGATTGGTTTGGACGACACCGTCGACACGGAAAACGGTCGTTACAAGATCGGACGGCATACGATTCGGGATCATACGAAGAAAAAGAAAATCCGTTGCCGCGACATCATCAAGTACTCCAGCAACATCGGGATTACCAAGGTGGCGGAGATGGTGGGTAAGGAGCGCATGTATGAGTATTATCGGGCGTTTGGCTTTGGTGAGCGTACCGGCGTGAACATCATCGGTGATGCACCGGGAGTGCTTCACCCTGCGAGTCGGTGGGCCGACATTACCTTGGCCAACGTGGCGTTTGGCCATGGTGTGGCCGTCACAGCCATGCAAATGGTGACAGCCCTGGCTACGTTGGGTCGCGGTGGTTTGCACGTGCAGCCGCGCTTGGTCATGGCCGAAATCGACACTGTGGGCAAAACCGTTCAGGAGTTTCCACCCCAACCAGGGCGGCGAGTTGTGTCCGTTTCGACGGCCCGTCAAGTGATCGAAACCATGAAAGGCGTCACCGATCACGATGGTACGGGCTATCAAGCCTGGATGTATGACTATCAGGTGGCTGGCAAGACAGGAACAGCCCACAAACCCGATACCATCGCGGGTGGGTATGCGGAAGACCGTTTCATCGCTTCCTTTTTTGGTCTGGTGCCAGCGCATCGTCCCAGATTGGCAATTCTGGTCGTTGTCGATGAACCCAAGGGCAGCTACTACGGTGGTGTCGTCGCGGCCCCGGCGTTCAAGAAGATCGCCGAATGGTCATTGAATTACTTGGGAACGCCGCCAACGTTTGGCAAACGAGAACGAATTGTCCGTCGTGCGCGCAAGCCCACGCGGCTCCCCGCCAAGGCCACCACGGAAGGCGCGTTCATCGGGGGCCCTGATGGTATCGTCTCCGGGCCGGATCCATTGGAGCCGCTTTCAGTGTCCGTTCCTGATTTTCGTGGCCTGAGCGTTCGCGAGGCGGCCGTATTGGCCCAACACCATCATCTCATGCTGGACATCGACGGCCATGGCGTCGCAACGAGTCAAGCCGTACCTGCCGAAACGCCGCTGGATCCTTGGAGCCGTGTGACTGTGTACTTCGAGACGAGGAAAAATACCCCATGAACCTTGGTGAACTGGTCGTCAGCCTACCCGTGAGAGAGAAGTCTGGGAACCTGGATGTCCCGGTGAAACATGTCTTTTGCGACTCACGCAAAATCACTCCAGGGGATGTGTTCGTAGCGGTAACCAATGTGTATTACGACGGACATCAGTACATCACCGACGCCATCGCTGCAGGTGCTTCGGCCATCGTCCACTCGGACAATCTGAGCGAGGATTTGGTGTGCGACATTCCGTGTGTACGTGTCACCAACACCATGGAGGCCCTCGGCTACATGTGCGCCATTGAGCGGGGCAATCCCAGTCGCAAGCTGGACTTGGTCGGTGTCACCGGCACGAACGGCAAGACCTCCACCTGCCACATGATTGAGTCCATCATGAAGGCCAGTGGGGTTCCCACGGGGATCATCGGCACGACCGGTGCAAGCTATGGCGAGATCAGCGTCGATACGGGCTTGACCACTCCGGAGGCTCCCGAACTGCAGAAGATCCTGGCCGACATGGTGGATGCTGGAGTCCAGCGGGCTACAGTGGAAGTTTCTTCGCACGGAATTGCTCTGAAACGCGTGTTGGCCTGCCATTTTGCAGCCGGTGTGTTCACGGGATTGGGGCGCGACCATCTGGATTTTCATGGCAGTCCCAGCGAATACCGTGAAACCAAGGTGAACTGGCTCTTAGACGATGTTCAGGACAGTCCCAATGTTCGCGGGATCGTGACACCCTTCGATGACGACGCGGGCCAAGAAATTTACCGGGAATTTCGGGGTCGTGTCTTGTCGTTTGGCTTTGATGATGACTCCGACATTTATCCCGAAGCGCTCGAATTGACAGCAGCAGGCACCAGAGGTCGGGTACTCACACCACGGGGCACCCTGAGTTTGTTCCTTCAGGCGCCGGGTCGTCACAACGTGCGCAATGCCATGGCTGCCATTGGTGTCGCGTCATTGTTGGACATTGAGCCAATCGCTGTGGTTGAAGGCCTCCAGCGATTTCGAGGAGCCCCGGGGCGATTTGATTCCGTCGAAAATGCGCAAGGACTTACGGTTTTTGTGGACTATGCCCACACACCAGATGCTTTGGCCGTGGCCATTGAGTCCTTGCGGGAGATCACCGAGGGGCGCGTTATTGTGGTCTTCGGCTGTGGCGGTGACCGGGATCAGCAGAAGCGTCCGGAGATGGGCGCCATCGTGGCGGAACACGCCGATGTGCTGGTTGTGACGTCCGACAACCCCCGCACCGAGTCGCCCACAGCCATCATCGATCAGATCATGGCGGGCATTGCGACATCTCCCGACGCGGGGACCGTTCATGTCGAACCCGATCGTCGCGCGGCGATCAAGCAAGCCATCGAATTGGCCAATCCGGGTGACGCCGTGTTGATCGCTGGAAAAGGCCATGAAAGCAAACAGATCATTGGTGACAAAGTGATCGCTTTCGACGACCGACAGGTCGCGGCAGAGGTACTGCAGTAATGGCTTGGACTGGGCACCAGGTACGCGACGCGATGGGTGGTGTTTTGCGCTCCGGTGGGGAACAACTGTGCACCGGGGTGTCCACCGACACTCGAACCCTACAGTCAGGCGACCTGTTCATCGCCCTTCGAGGAGCGCATTTCGATGGGCACGCATTCATCGACGCCGCGCTGGAGCGAGGCTGCTGTGGGTGTGTTGTGGAGGCGGGCGTCGCGATCGAGAAATTCTTGGACGAACGCGTTCTTGTGGAAGTCGTCAATACCCTAACGGCGTTGGGTGATTTGGCCTCCGCGTACCTACGGAAACTGGATACGACGGTGATCGGTGTGACCGGTTCGAATGGAAAGACCAGCACCAAAGACATGATCGCCACCGTCCTGGGTGCCTACGCGTCGGTAACGAGCAATTATGGCAATTTCAACAACCGGATCGGTTTGCCCCTTTCTGCACTCCAAGTGCAGGCGAGCCATCGGTACGCCGTTTTTGAAATGGGCATGAACGAGCCGGGCGAAATTGAGCAATTGGCGGACATTGCGGAGCCCAAGGTAGCTCTCATCACGTCCATCTCGGCGGCTCACTTGGAGGGGCTTGGTTCTGTCGACGCCATTCGAGAAACAAAGGCGGCGCTGTACCGTGGCTTGGGGCCCGATGATGTGGCGGTCGTTAACGGACGAGATCCTCATGTGATGCGCGCTGCAGAAGGAATTGCTGCCCGGAAAATTGTGGTGGGTGAAGACGATGCGGATGTGAGGGTGGAAGGCATTCGTCGCATTGGTGTCGGTGCGTTGGAGGCGACCATCCGCATTGGCGACCGCAGCATGCCGCTGCGTATCCGTGGGATCGGGCAACACAACATTTGGAATGCGGCCCTGGCGGTTGGGGTGGCTGTGGCGTTGGATCTTGATCCGCTCCTGGGGATCGAAGCGTTGGCGTCGCACCAAGGCCCCAAGGGCCGGTTGGAATGGGCACCTATTTTGGACGGCCCCAACATCCTGGATGATACGTACAACGCCAATCCGGAGAGCAGCAGGGCAGCGCTGCGGACGCTGGTCGAGTTGTGTGACACGCAGACCAGCGTCGCTGTATTGGGCGACATGCTCGAGCTTGGCGAATCGGCGGAACAACTTCACGAAGAAATTGGCCAGTTTGCAGCGGACGTGGGTGTTGATGTGCTCTTGGCCATGGGGAAATACGCTCAGCAAACGGTCCAGGGCTTCGGTCCCGGTGGTGAGGTGGTCTCGGATCACGCGGTCGCCGTCAATCGTGTCTTGGACAGCGTTGGTCAAGGCGACTGGGTTCTGGTGAAGGGTAGTCGCAGCATGCGTATGGAGCAGGTCGTGTCTTCCCTACAGACGTCATACGCTCATGGAGGTCGGTAGTGTTTCACTGGCTCTATGAGATGTACTTTGATCAGTTCACGCCCTTGCGCGTGTTCAGTTACCCGTCGTTTCGGATTGTGGCATCGATTGGGACGGCTATGTTGATCACGCTCCTGCTCTACCCGTGGTTCATCAACAAACTTCGGGCCAAGCAAGTGGGCGAACGCATTCGAAGCGATGGCCCCGAGGGGCATCAGAAGAAGGCTGGTACCCCGACCATGGGGGGCATCTTGATCGTGATTGCCCTCGTGTTTTCGACGTTGTTGTGGACCCGACTGAACAATCCATTGGTGTGGTTGGTTTTGCTCGTGACGGTGGGATACGCCTGCATCGGTTTCGTGGATGATCTGGCCAAACTCAAAGGCAAACAATCGGGTTCTCGAGGCCTTAGTGAACGGAGCAAACTGGTCGCGCAATTTGCGGTTGCATCACTTGCGTTGGGTATTTTCTTTTGGGGTCTTGATCATGCGGCCATGGGATATGCACCCGACGAACACCTCAAACTGTATTTTCCATTTCTAAGAGCCGACTGGTACTACGTTGTTTTGCCGGTGGCTGTTTGCGCGGGTTTGGGCATCATGGTGATTGTTTCCACCTCCAACGG
>CAUZBV010000081.1:0-10671 GCA_963578115.1 Myxococcales bacterium | reverse complement strand
GAGTGGCCAAGAACACCTGTGGCAGCGGCGCCGGTGCCGGCTGTCATCAGGCGCTCGTGGACAAGGTGGTCACCAACCAGATGGCCACCTTTTCCGGCGAGCTGGGTGTCGCCCGTTACCGTGCGGGCATCCAAAACAGTGGCGCGGGGACCAAGGCCGTTTACGAGGTGCGCGATGAGTCGTTCGTGTTTGGCCAGATCCCCGGTACGGTCGGGAGCTTGGACAAGATGCCCGAACCACGCATCGAAGAAGGCACCACGGAGATCGGCCCCTACCAAGATCTCTACCTCACCAAGGCGTGCATGCGGTGCCACACCTGGTCGTTTGGAGACAACAAGTTTCCGGGCGACTTCCGGTCGGGCGGCTGCACGGCGTGTCACATGCATTATGCCGACGATGGGTTAAGCCAGTCGGATGATCCCACGGTGGAGAAGGGGGCGCCGCCTCACCCGAAGAGACACGTGCTCACCGCCGCCATTCCCACGGAGCAGTGTACCCACTGTCATTATCGCGGCGGTCGCATTGGTCCCTCGTTTCAGGGGTACCGCGAGTCCGCCGGTGCCGGCCAGGACTCGGACAAAGTGGGCTATCTTGGCAAGGCGTTGCACGGGCACGACGCCAACTACTACATCACCGATGAAGATCTCACCAACAGCCACGACGAGACCCCGCCCGACGTGCACTTTCAGGCCGGTATGGACTGTGTGGATTGCCACACCGATCACGATGTTCATGGTGACGGCCACATCTACGTCAACACCGAGATCTCCGTAGAGATCCGGTGCGAGGATTGCCACGGCACTGCGGAAGCCCGGAGCACCATGACCACCTCAAAAGGCAACGTGCTCAAACAGCTCTCCAAGGATGAACTGGGTCAGATCTGGCTGAAGACCAAGGTGAGCGGCACGTCGCTGCGTGTCGCTCAGGTGAAGGACAGCCTAGACAACTCGGCACCGGGCAGCTTCATGCATCAATCCATGGGACGGGACGAGAGCGGCTTCTCTCACCTGGATTCCCTGGCGTGCCACACGTGCCACAGCGCCTGGATCCCCACGTGCTATGGCTGCCACGTCGAGGTGGACATGCGGGGCATCCAGCGGAGCCTCATCTCCGGCGTCATGACCCCGGGAAAAGTGATCGGTGACCGCCGCTGGGTGGCCACAGACGACCTCATCCTCATGCTCGACACCCGGGGTCGCATTGCCCCATCCATGCCCGCCGAGAAGATGTTCTTCACCGCCTACGATGGCAACGGTGATTTGCTGATCGATCGAGCGGTGCGCAAGGGTCCGCAGGGTCAACCGGGAATGGGGCATCGCACCTTCAATCCCCACACGATTCAGCGCTGGTCACCCTTTATGCGATGCGGTCGGTGCCATCTGGAAGAAGGCACTCACGCCAACAAAGAGCGCGTGGATCAGGCCATGGGACTCGGGACCGACCGTTACATTGAGACGGACGGCGCCGGCAAAACGTGGCGCCTGGACCAGGTGGTCACGGACGATGGTGAGATCACGGTGCTCATCGGCCACAAGTCCCCGGAGAAGTCCCAACCCCTCACCCTGGCGATCATGGATCGGATGCTGGGCGTTGAGGTGCCGGGCATGCTGTGCCCCACGCCCAGCGATGTCGCGCCGCCCTTCTCCCTGATCCTAGACACCATCTTCACCCCCAGTTGCGCGTTGAGCCAGTGCCACAACACAGACGCCAAAGCGGGCGGCTTGGATCTCAGTCCCAGCGCCGCGTGGCAGGCGCTGGTGAACCGCCCGGCCGTGGGGCAAGCCGGTCAGACGCTGGCGATTCCCGGCGATCCCGACGGGAGCTATCTCGTACAAAAAGTATTGGCAGGTGGAAACTTTGCAGGTAAGACCATGCCGCCCGAAGGGCCTGCGCTGGAGTCGTGCCAAATCGACATGATTATCAGTTGGATTGCCCGTGGGGCAGCACAGTAGGAGATGTGATGAGACGAGTGATTCCGATTGTTGTACTGACCATGCTGGCCATGGGCTGTGGTGGTGGTGGTGACGCGCAACCCGATGCGGCACAACCCGACGCCGCTGTGCCCGACGCCGCTGTGCCCGATACCGCCGTGCCCGACACGGCCGTGCCCGACACCATCGAGCCCGACACGAGCGGGCCCCAATGCCCCGAACCCGGGACCACCGTACGTCCCAACGGCAGAAGCGAGGCGTTCGGAGTCATGGATCCGGTCCGTCGGCGCCTGGTCTTTTTTGGCGGCGACGATGGCGCACCGGTCAACTGCAACCCCAACCCGCACCTGGTGGGGGGGACCTGGATTTACGACACGGTGTGTGCGGTGTTCGAGGAGGTCGTGACGAACGGAGACCCGGGTCCCCGATCCCGCGGTGCGTCCGTATACGATCCAGTCAACGATCGCATGGTCATCTTCGGTGGGCGGACTCGAACGGGCAACTCCGGGCCGTACACGCTGTTCGACGACGTGTGGGCGCTCGACTTGGAGACGCTCACCTGGGAGAAGCTTGAAATCAGCGGTGCCAAGCCGTTGGCTCGATACAATCCGGCGGGCGGGTACAACCCGCTAACCCGCGAGATGATCATCTTTGGCGGCACCAAAGGAACCAGCGGCATGAACTACGAGCCGCTCGCCGACACCTGGGCGCTCCACCTGGACACCCTCACGTGGCGACAGATCCAGAGCACCAACAACCCCTCCGCCCGGGTCCTCCACACGGCCGCCGTGGACTCGGACAACAACCGCCTGTACGTCTACGGTGGGACCAGCTCTTTCTTTGCTAGTTTCTTTGGTGATCTATGGTCCTTGGACCTAGCAACCGGTCAGTGGCAACAGCTCCATGGGGGCGGTCCGGGTGCGCCCATCGGTCGGATCTGGTCGACCATCACCTGGGACAAGGTGGGTGGGCGCATGCTGATGTTTGGAGGGCATGACTCGGGCGGCGTGGGGAACAACAACGACACCTGGAGTTTTGATCCCACGACCAAGGCGTGGACCGGGTTGACCGCGCCCGAGACGATCAATCAGCAGCCCAATGGCTTTTGCGACTTTCCGGCCGAATTCATCATTCCCAACATGGAGGCACCGGACCGACGAGCGGCCCAACTGGCGGCCCTCGACGAGACGCGGGGGGAGTGGGTGATTTTCGGCGGAAAAACCGACTGCGGCTTGATCGATGACGTGTGGATCTACAGTCTCGCCCAGGACGGTTGGATCCGTCTTATTCATGCCACCATGGGTGAAGCCTGCATCCGAGGCGAAACCCCGCAACTGTGTGTCGCCATGTGTAAGAACAGCTAATGGACTCTCGGGAACCGGGTACAAAGGGGGACAGTGACGTGTTTGCGTTGAACGTGCTGCGCTGGGTTCTTTGTTTGGTTCTGCTGCCTGTTTTTTCCGGTGTGGGATGCGAGGATTTGTTCGAGGACGAAGATGATGACGACCCGCAGGGCATTGTGGTCGATGTGGGCGTCTGTCTCAGCGGTCTCCAGTGGCAGGGCGGCGACGAGGAGTCTCCCTTGATGCGGCCCGGCGGCGACTGCATCGCTTGTCACAAAGCGGAGGGGGAAGGCCCCACGTACGCGATTGCCGGCACGGTGTTTGAGGCGCTGGATGAAGCCGACGACTGTTTTGGTGTCGGTGGCGTCACCGTTGAATTGACCGGTGCCGATGGCCAGGTTGTGACACTGTCCTCGAACGACGCGGGGAATTTCTTTCTCAAGGCCAACAAGTTCACGTTGGCCATGCCTTACACAGCGCGTGTCCTGGTGGGTGACAAAGAGCGGATCATGGCGACTCCACAGAGCGATGGAAACTGCGCCTCTTGCCATCAGACCGTCGGCGCAGAGGGCGCTCCAGGGCGAATCATCGCCCCGTGACCGTTTTCTTCTGTTTTTCGGCGGCCTCATTGGCCGGAGGACAAAGTCAGCCTTCTGCTCAACGTACCGGAACGTCCTACGGCGCGTGAGCCATTCGCTCCGTCCTACTTCTTAGCGGGGGCCCGGCGCACTTTGTTGCCGTTCCCGGTGTTCGACACTTTGGCCTTTTTACCGCCGATCCCCCTTTTCCAGGTGAGGGTGTTCTTGTTGCCCATGACGTTCACCTCGCCGACGCCATCGACCGTCACGATGTTGCGGTTGCCGGTAACGCTAACCTTAGCGCAGTCGCCGGTCAGAGTGACTGTGTTCTTGTTGCCCGCGATAAGAACCTGGACGTTCCCTCCAGTGCATGCGTGGGTTACCGTCTGCTTATTCTTAACGATGTGGATCACTATAAAGCCGCCTAACTCGGGGTTCGAGTTCCCCATCGTTGGATAGGCGAGCGCCGTGCTCGACACGGCGAGGGCAAGCGAAATAGCAAGAATTCGTACACTTCGCGTCTTCATAGGACGTTACTCCAGTGGGAAGGGTTCGATCTGACAAGAGGCCCCATTCTAGGGTATCGTGGACGCCTCTTGTAGACATGTTGTTCAAGCGCGAGCGTAGCCGACCTTTCAGACGGAGTCGCGGCTAGGTAACCATGTTCACATCCGCGCAGAGAGCCCGTGACATGCGTCAAGCTTGGAAGCCGTCCCCCGCCATTTGAAAGGGTTGTTAGGGGCAGGCGTTGACCGTGACGGTTGTCCGGACCGTCTCGCTGATGCCCCCAAGAGCGTGGTAAATGACCTTAACGCAGTACGTGTAGGCCTTGAGGGTGCCCAGACTGAACGACTGATCAAAGGCCGGTCCGGGCGGGTTCAAGCGCCGACGCCCACCTCACCAAGCATCTCTTCCAAGCGGGTGAGTCCCAGGTCGACGTTGTCCATGGGCGGACCAAATGAGAAGCGCATCCATTGGTGGAAGGGCGTGCCCGTGCGCATGGCGCCCGGGTTCACGTCGAAGAACTGACCGGGCACGGTCATGACCTTCCGGTCGAGCGCTTTCCAGAAGAAGTCTATGCCCGTGTTGTAGCCTTCGGGCAGCTGATCGAGGCAGGCCCAGATGTAGAAGGTGGCTTGGCCCGGCAGGCAGCGGATGCCCATCTTCGTCAAGCGCTTGGCCATCATGGTGCGTTTCTTCGCAAACTCATGGCGCAGCGCTTGGGTCTCCTGGTCTGCTTGTTGGGTTTCAAGGGCCTTCAGGGCGATGCGCTGGGTCACACGAGAGGGACCGCCATCGATGGCGCTGGCCGCTCTGCCCAGGGTCTCGATGCACTCGGGTGGGCCCAAAACCCAGCCCAGTCGCCAGCCCGGATAGCGGAACGACTTGGTCAGACCGTCGATGACGAGCACCGGATCGGTGTCGGGATCCTCCACGCAGCTTGCGGCCGTCACCGCACCCTCTGCGGGTCCGTCACCGTCGTAGATGAAGTGCGAGTAGAACTCGTCAAAAATCAGCATGCATCCGGTCTGTCGTGCGGTTTCGCAGAAGCCTTTGAGCGTCTCTTCCGGCATCACGTGCCCGGTGGGGTTGCACGGGTTGGAGACCACATAGGCATCGAGATCCAGGCTGCGCACCGCCGCATCGAACTCGTGGGCCGGAACAGAGAAGTTGTTCTCCTGGACCGTTGGGATCCGGTGATACTCACAGCGCGCTGCGGCGTAATCCATCATGTCCTGATAGGCGGTGTAGTCGGGGGTCTGGTAGCCCACTTTGCCCGAGAGCGAGCTGAACACCCGTGAGAGCATCAGACGGCCACCCTGCGCGATCCCCACGTTCTCTTTGGCGTAGGGCTTCTTCCCCTGGCGAAAGAGCCGATTGGTATGGTCCGCGACGGCTTGCCGCATCTCATCGGTGCCGTTGATGGGGCCGTACGCCTGGTCTTCGGGTTCGATCGTTACGCTGCGGATGCGCTCGGGCGCCCCGGGCATGTCGCCAATCTCGGGTTGGCCCTGCCCCAAGTTGCACCAGTCGGGGTTGCCATTCCAAAACCCGCGTTGAATGGCCTGGTGGACGACCCAAATGACACCCATGTATGGGACTTCGCGGAAACCTCGCATTGCGTTCCTTTCTTGCTCTGCGGCGCAGTTTAGCCCAACTCGAAGATTCTTGTCTGCAAATATCGAAGGGTTCGAGCGACTTAAACAACGCTCGCTCAGGACGCTCTATTTTTTCTGCCCGCACCGTGTAGCGCTGTGCGATGGGGTGCTTTGATGCCGACACACGCAAGATGAGGGGTGAGAGCATGTGGATCTGCCGAGACTCCCTACTGGTTGTACGGGGTGCAACAGTAGAACCTCCAACGTCGGTCCTCCTTGCCGTTGTCGTGGTAGCTTGAGAGGCCTGCGATAAAGCCGTTGCCGGGACAGACGTAGCTCATGTATTTGTCAAAATCGTTGACATAAGGCGTCCACGCGCAGGTCGTGCGTGCAATGGAGGTCTTGGGGCCTGCGGGACCGGTAGCGCCCGTGGCTCCGGTGCCTCCGTTATTTCCCTTGTCGCCCTTGGAACCGGTGGCTCCGTTATTTCCCTTGTCGCCCTTGGGGCCCTGGGAACCGGTCGCTCCGGTGTTTCCCTGGGGGCCCTGAGACCCGGTCGCCCCGGTATTTCCTTTAGGGCCGGCAGGGCCTTGGGAGCCGGTCGCTCCTGTGGCTCCGTTGTTGCCAGTGGGGCCCTGTGGCCCCGTCGCGCCTGTGGGGCCGGTGTTTCCGATATTTCCTTTGTCGCCCTTGGAGCCGGTCGCTCCCGTGGCACCGTTGTTGCCAGTGGCGCCCTGCGGACCGGTGGCTCCGGTATTTCCGTTGTCTCCCTTCGGTCCGGTCGCGCCTGTGGGGCCGTTGTTGCCAGTGGCGCCTTGGGGACCGGTGGCTCCGGTATTTCCCTTGTCGCCCTTGGGGCCGGTCGCTCCCTTGGGGCCGGTCGCTCCCGTGGCTCCGTTGTTGCCAGTGACGCCCTGAGGGCCGGTCGCTCCCGTGTCTCCCGTATCTCCCTTGGGGCCGACGTCACCCTTGAGGCCCTGCGGACCCACAGCGCCGTTAAGCCCGTCTTTTCCGTCGAGTCCGGGTGCGCCGTCGAGTCCGTTGATGCCAACCACTCCGTCTGCGCCTGGCGCACCGTCTTTTCCGGCAGGGCCTATCAAGCCCGTGGGGTCGCCTACCCATTGTCCGGTTTGGCTGATGACCGGTTCCCCCGAAAAGGAGAGGTCACCGTCTGCGGTGGTTCCCAACTGCGTGAGCGCGGCCGGGATCCCCAATAGATCGGTGTATTGACCGGTCGTTGCGACCAGGGCCAAATCAGCCAGCGTCGCAAAGCCCGCGTCGCCGGTGATCTGGACCACTTGGGCCTCGTTGAGTGTGGTGTCTACGTCCTCGGCGCAGATCCACTCCTGGCCGGTCCAACGGGCCACTTGGTTCGGGTTGCAGTTCAAGGCCATCAACGTGTCGTTGTCCACGACAGGCTGACACGTCCAACCGCCGGCACCGAAAACCGCACCGTCGCCCAGGTCGCAACTCAGCGTCGCCAGGGTGTCGTCGTCGCCATCCAGCAGGCCTTGCTCGGACAAGGTCTCGGAGAGTTCAACATCGGTGACATACTCGTTGGCGTTCTTTCCGGCCAACTTCTGGGCATTGAGCGCATTTTCGGCCACAGCGGACCGAATAGAGAACGCCGCCGCTACAATGGTTTGGCGGGGTTCGAGCTCCGGGGTGTTGTTGATGGTCAGGCCCAGGTACACCGTCCCGGAGGCCAGCACGTCGGCCTCAATGGGTACCGCAGAGCCCAACTCCACGTTGAAGAGTCCCGTGCGGATGGAGACACCCGCGTGCTCTTCTTCCCAGAGCACGGTCCCGCCCTGGGCCAGGTCATAGAGCCGGAACGTCATGTCGTACGCCGATCCATTGCAGGAAAACGCGTCGGGACAATTCACTAAATCCCCATTGTCGTCGCTCAATACACCCTGGTAATGGAGCTCCTGTGGAACGCTCGCCAGGACCCCACCGGCCATGGTGAGTACGCCGGCGGCGAGCAGCCAGGAAATTCGATGAATCCAGGAAGGTTGTGTCGTTTGTGATTTCATTGGATCGCTCCCTTTTGAAGACCGGGTGTCACAGTAAAGATGCCGTTGGTTGAGGTGCGCACCTGTCGAGGTGCGCCAAGGGTGTGGTGTACAAAATGTTCTCCGTTGTCCGACGAGAGCGAGAAGCCGTCGCCCATCAAGTGATCGTTCACTTGGGGGGCACAGGTCTCGTCCACAAACCCGTCACAGTCGTTGTCGATGCCGTCGCATGCTTCGGGCAAGGGCGCGGGCATACAGCTGTTTTCGCCGACCTCGACACACTGAAACACACCGGGACACGTGCCCGTGTCCGTTGGGGCCTGACACGCCGTCTTGGCGTCTTGTTGAACAGCCAGCGGGGTGCACGAACACATGGCGTCGATGGCGACGCATTGATGCACCTCGGTGCCATCTTGACTGGTGGCTAGCTCGCATTGATAGTCCGTCGGGCACGGTGCCGCCCCGGCCTCTGGTGCGCAGCCTATCGCGCAAAAATGGCCGCTGTCACCATAGGAAATGCAACGTTCGCTGTTATCGCCATAGGGGGTTTGGCATTCTCCATCGCTTGTGCACGGGCGACACAAATTGGGATGTGCGGCCACGCACAGAAAGGTGCTGTCGGGTCCAAACCCGCTGACAAATTCACAGGACCAGTCATCGGGGCAGTCTTCCACACACGTTTCCGTGCACACCTTGCCTTCCGGCGATTGGATGCAATACCCCGATTCACAGGCGCTGTTTTCGGTGCAGGGGCAATAGGCCGGGACCAGTCCGTTGTTATCCGGTTCACAACCGGTTGGATCCGGAGCCGGAGGTGGATCGACCGGGGGTGGCTCGCCAACGTCTGGACCGGATGGGTGAACATCGGGCACGTTTGGAGTGGATGCGGGCGGCACGGGTTCGCCACAGGCCGTGGCCAACAACGCCAAGATCCACGCCAGGACAAGGAGCGTACGTCCAACGCGTCGTCGCGCCCCCCTCCTTTCGTCCTGTAGAGACACTCGTCTACTAGGCAGAAAGTGCGTCATGGTTCTCCTCCCCTTCAATTGATTTTCGCTGATTTCTCACAATTGACTCTCCCCAAACCATTGTGCTCACCATCGTTGCGGCCGTGGCCCAGTGGAATACCTCCGTTTGGTGGCCGATGTAGAACATGCCTGCCAACAACAAACGGTTACATTGAAGAAATGACATCCCATGTTCGTGCTGTGTTTTCGCCAATCTTGGGTGGAAGGGGCGAAGCACCGGTTCGATGGTGTCCCAGACCATAGTCAAATCGGTCCGTTCTGAAATGGTTTTGTCGGTGTCATCGCAGTGGTTACGAGCCACCCCCCAAAACGGATCACATCTTTTTTCGGACCAACAACTCAACATGAAGCCTCCCCGCCTCGCATCACCTCATCTACAAGCTTGTAGGACGTCGATCACACCCCGACGATGCACTACCATCTCGGGGTCGACCTGGTGGGCTATGGGGGATGACCTATTTCAAGGGCAAAGGGGACTTTAAAGGCAGAAAAACACCCGATCATTTGGTCCATATTCATCCGCATTCACTTCCACGATAACAACGTCAACTTCAGCAGCAACCCAATGATTCCACAGGGGAATCTACCCGATTGGCAGATGCAATTATACCAAGAGAGTGATTTCTGAACAAACGTTATTTTATTTTTGTGTCGCAGTTCGTTTGCGGGCCATGTGTCGTAGGCTTCCTGTCGCGTTGTTGTTGATGGTCCGAAAAAAGATGTGATCCGTTTTGGGGGGTGGCTCGTAACCACTGCGATGACACCGACTGAACCATCTCAAAATCGTCTTCGAACGTGGCCTTCTTGGTGTGCGGTCGTCCTGTTTTTCGGTTCGGCTCTTGTGAGCTGCGCCAGCCCTCCCAACAGGACGACCCCACCGCTCTCTCTCGAGGATGTGCCGAGTGCAACGGTCGATTCCACAGCGACGACCGTTGACTCATTGGCGGTTCGCCCGGACTCCTCGGCCTCGGATACAAAGAACACGGTCGATGGCGTGCGTATCGCAACCCGAGATGTCGTTGTCGAGACCGGCCCACCGTCGCTGGTGTTTCGCGGGGGGCATGTTGTGGGCCATGGGACGGCAGACGTTCATGTGAAAGAGGGGCATATTGTCGGTGTGGTCGCGGCCAACACACCCGTGCCCGATTCCGCAACCATCGTGGACGTGACGGGCAAGTACCTGGCGCCCGCGTTCATCGACAGTCACGTGCATCTCTCGTACCTGCCCAAGGCGGCGGCGCTGGCCGACGGCGGCATCGCCGGAGCGGTGGACCACGCGGCGCCCCTCTCGTTTTTTGAGACGTCTTTTGCGCCGCTTCAGGTCTTGGGTTCGGGCCCCATGGTGACCGCTGTCAGCGGCTATCCCACGCAGGGTTGGGGGGCGAACGGGTATGGCATTGAATGCAAAGACAGCGCGGAAGCGGAGCAGGCGGTGACGCTCTTGGCTCAAACGGGCGCCCGGTTGATCAAGTTGCCCATCACCGGCACGTCTCAATTGACTCAGGACGCGCTCGAAGCGGCGGTTCAAAAGGCCCACGAGTTGAACCTTCCGGTGAGCAGTCACGCGTTGTCGGATGGGGACGCCGCCATGGCCGCAGCGGTCAATGCGGACGTGCTGGCCCACACCCCGGTCCAGCCCTTGAGCCTGGCTACCATTGAAGCCTGGAAGACACGCGC